>CAYJOY010000063.1:3596-5514 GCA_964371885.1 uncultured Lentimicrobiaceae bacterium
AAGAAAAAAGAGGGAGAGCTATTCCTTAAAAAGATTACCCCCTCCGACATTGTGGTTTTATTAGATGAAAGGGGGAAGCAGTACAGTTCTGTAGCATTTTCGCAATTTATTCAGAACAAGTTAAATACTGGAACAAAAAATTTAATTTTCTTAATAGGGGGCGCTTACGGTTTTTCTGACGATGTTTACAGGAGAGCGCAATCGCAGTGGTCGTTCTCGCCACTCACCTTTCCTCATATTATGTGCAGGTTGCTGTTTGTTGAGCAATTATATCGGGCTTTTAGCATTTTAAACAACGAGCCTTATCACCACGAAGGCTAGCTTTATGCCTTGTTGTTAGCGTATAAAGCGGCTGCATTTATAGCCACTGCCATCCCCGAGAGGACACTTATTTGCATCTTTATCTCTTCAATTCCCACCCCTTTTAAAACAATAAGCTTTATTACATCCATGTAGTACGACATAGGGTTGGCATAGTTAATATACTTTGCCCACTCGGGCATCCCCTCGGTTGGGGTAAAAAGGCCGCTGAGTAACACAAAGATGATGAATAGGAAGAAGACAATAAACATGGCCTGTAGTTGATTAGAAGAGACACTTGAGATAAAGAAGCCAAGCCCCAACATGGCGAGCAGGTAAATAGAGGTTACACTTATTAAGACAGGAAAGCTCCCTTGCACTGTAATGCCAAATATCAATTTCATTAGGAAAATACCTATCAAGAACTCGGCCATCCCTAATATCCAAAATGGGATCATTTTACCCACTAAGAATTGCCAGCGGTATATAGGGGAGACATTAATCTGTTCAATGGTTCCTATCTCTTTTTCTCTTACAATGTTTAATGCTGTAACGTAGGCACCTATTAATGTTACCAAAATAACTAATATTCCTGGCACAATTAAATTTTTATAGTTCATCTGCTCGTTATACCAATAAATATTTGTGGCTACAAGGGTCGCCTTTTTCTGTTGGGTGAGCGCGTTTTCGCCCGCTAAATCGGTGAGAAAATTGGCTAAAACCGTTTGCACATATCCAGTACCTATCCCCGCTTTTACACTATTAATAGCATTGGCAGTGATGGCTATTTCGGTGTGTTGTTGCGTAACTACGTACTTTTCAAAATCTTTAGGAAACTCCACAAGAACATCTATTTTATCGGATAGCATAAGTTGCTGTGCCTCATCTTTTGAGGTGAGAAGTCCATAATCTATAAAATAGGAGGAATATTGAAACTTATCGATCATCTCTTGCGTTAGCGAGGAGCGATCGTTATCGATAAAAGCAATTTTAAGTTGTTTTATTTCATAGTCTGCCGTAAAAGGGAAGAGGAGAAACTGCACGAGTGGCGCAACAATAAGGATTTGCATCAGCAGCGGATTTCTCCACACTTGAAGGAACTCCTTTTTAATGAGCATTAATATGACGCGCATTGTCTCTCTTTTTTTACGAAACGCTATTCTGTAGGGGCAAATAGAGGGCTAGTGGTATCTTCTGGTACTACTTGTGGTGGCACTTCAATTACCGAACCTTTTATATTAAGCATTACCCGCTCTTCGGAGGCATTCGACATTACATAAATATTCTTATTAATACTACCCATGCGTCGGGTATCGTATTTTACAGTTATGGTAGCGGTAGCTCCTGGGGCAATAGGCTCTTTTGGCCACTCTGGTACAGTACAGCCACAAGAGGCACTACAATTGGTAATAATTAAATCGCCGTTGCCTACATTCTTCAAAACAAAAGTAGCAATACCATCTGAGTTAACCAATATTTCGCCATAATTATACACCTTACTCTCGAATAGTATTTCGGGTATTTTTATAACATTCTCTTGTTGCTCTTTTTTTCTCTTCTTCGTTTTTTTATCCTGCGCGTTGGCTTCTGTTATTAGGAAGAGACTAATAACTGTAAA
>CAYJOY010000063.1:5524-9044 GCA_964371885.1 uncultured Lentimicrobiaceae bacterium
GTTGCAAAACTTTTCATGTTACTCTTACTTTTTATAGGGGTAAAATTTAACTATTTATTTTAGCTGGCGAAATTACATAAAAAAACGGAGTGCACTATATTTTTTTGCATAAAAAAAGCCCCACCAAAAGGCAGGGCTCTTTATTTATTATTTTACTAAAAATTAGTTAATAACCACTTTAGAAGTGTGTACTGCACCATTTTGAGTAACTCTTAGCATATAAACGCCAGACTCTAAGTTGTTAGTGTTAACTGTAACTGTAGCATCTGAAGTAGTTTGGCTATAAATACGTTGTCCTACTAAGTTGTATAATTCAACTTGCGATTCAACATTAGCACCTAAGTCAACCATAAAGAAGTTAGTAGCTGGGTTTGGACGAACTACGATTTCGTTTTTGAATTCGGTAACACCAATGTTATCACAATCTGCGCAAGAAGCTAATATTTGTACATCTGGAGTATATCCAGCAGCTGAACCATTCTCATCAATCCATACAGAAGCAGGTACATAAAGGTTGTGGAAAGAAGATTCTGGGTCTAACGACCATTCCATAGCCACTAAAGAGGTATTAGTTTGCTCAATAGCACCTGGAGTCCCCCATGAAAGATCTTCAGCATTTTGAAGAACTAAGTGGTGGAAACGGTTAATTTGGCCTCTGTTAAGCATATCACCTTCGTAATCATCAGAAGTATGACCAAGTGTATCATTTAAAGTTCTGTTAGCTTTTCCTGATTTGAAAGAGATTGCAACGTTAACATATTGAGCAGTTATGTTTTGCATGTTTTGTAGAGGGTAGGCAATTGGAGCAAAGTTAGAAGAAGTGTCGGCAATGGTAAGAGGAACTTTAATAACTTCGCGATATTCGAAAGGCATGTCAGCTTGGTTTAACCCAATAGTTGCATCAGCTTGATCAAAATCAATAAGTGGAGTTGTAAATAACCACGCAGTATCTCCTTCAGTAGTTTCAGCAGGAGAGAAGAATGTGTTGTAACCAAGTTCGGCAGCGGCAGCAACAGTAATAACCATTGTATCTACATCAGTGTTTCCTTCAATTCTCCAATATACGAAACTAACAGCAACAGAGTCGATGTTATAAACATTTCCAGGTGCACCTAAATCTGGAATATCATATTCCATTGAAGGTAAAAATAACGCTGAACTCCAGTGAGCACTTGTGAAGTCCATAGTTTGTGCCCAACTGAACATCTGAGGACGACCTTCGCCGTTAGAATATATCATAAGAGCGGTTGAATCTTGAAGCATAACGGGATAATCGTATTCTTCAGACGCGGTCATTGTGTTAGCATAAGAGAACCACCATGCAGCAGGACCCTCTTTAGAAGCTGATCTGTTAAGATCGTGTTTGGTTACAATAGCTTCTTTGCCAAAAACATCTTTTTTTACTTGTTTGCCTTCTAGTTGAGCTGGCACTGGTTGTTGTGCAAACGCAAACGCAACAGCAAACATCATTGCGATTGTTGTGTAAATCTTTTTCATTTTTAAAATATTTTTTTGTTTGGTTAATAATTTATATAATACGCGGCAAAAATACAACATTTTTTTAATATTATATTATATTTTCTGTTTTTTTTTAATTATTTTTATAAATGATTGA
The DNA here is from genome assembly GCA_964371885.1 of uncultured Lentimicrobiaceae bacterium. Taxonomy (GTDB): domain Bacteria; phylum Bacteroidota; class Bacteroidia; order Bacteroidales; family WCHB1-69; genus CAYJOY01. The sequence goes on from CAYJOY010000063.1 coordinate 7,140, forward strand.
TAATGAGTTGCGAATTATATATAGCTTGAAAATGAGGTGAAAAAACGTGCACACATACCAATATATATACACCACTTCTAGTTTTTCTACTTGTTGAAAATGCAATTTAACGCTCATTCCAGTAATGGATTAGCTATTTATTTATAAAGTTGCGCATTTATTCTATAAAAAGTCAAAAAAATATTAGCAGCATCATCCTCACTATAAGAATATATTGTATCTTTGCCGTTTAATTTTTAACTTATAAATGAGGATATAATGAAAATATTAGTATTAAATTGTGGAAGTTCGTCTATTAAGTATCAATTACTTGACATGAGTAACAACGGAAACGTATTAGCAAAAGGGTTGGTAGAACGTGTTGGTTTAGAAATGGGAGAGTTTACCCATAAACCAGAGGGGGCAGAGAAATATTACATTCAAACGCCTGTTCCCAATCACGAAGTAGGGGTTTCGTTGGTATTAGAAGCTTTAACAAGTAAAGAGCATGGTGTTATTTCGCAGCTAGAAGAGATTGAAGCAGTTGGGCACCGTGTGGCACACGGAGGCGAATACTTCCCTAAGAGCACCATTATTGGCAAAGAAGAACTAGAACATATTGGAAAATTGTGTGAGTTGGCCCCTCTTCACAACCCGCCAGCACAATTAGGAATAGAAATTATGATGCAACGCCTCCCTAATATTAAACAGGTAGGGGTTTTCGACACTTCGTTCCACCAAACTATGCCAACCGAAGCCTACCTTTATGCTATTCCTTATGAATATTATAAAGAAAATAAAGTGCGCCGCTACGGTTTCCACGGCACCAGTCATAAATTTGTAGCACCTAAGGCTGCCAACCTACTAGGGAAAAATTGGGAGGATATGAAAATTATTGTATGCCACCTCGGTAACGGAGCCTCTATATGCGCTATTAATAAAGGTAAATCGGTAGATACCTCAATGGGATTTACCCCTGTAGAAGGGCTGGTAATGGGTACTAGAACTGGCGACCTTGACTTAGGTGCGCTCATTTATCTCTCTGAAAAAGAGGGGTTAAGCTATAAAGAAATGAACAATTTCATTAATAAAAAATCGGGTTTAATGGGTATTTGTGGCAGTTCCGACATGAGAGACATTACCGAAGGGATGGAAAGCAACGAATTAAAAAGAACAGCTTACAACTGTTTTGTATATAGAGTAAAAAAATATGTAGGGGCATACGCAGCAGCTATGAATGGAGTAGACCTTATTGTTTTTACGGGTGGTATTGGTGAAAATGCAGCCGACGTTAGGAGAGATGTGCTAAGTGGGCTCACATTCTTAGGGCTAGAGATCGATCACGCAACCAACAACCCATCGAGAGGGGTAGATGTGCTCATTACTACACCTGAAAGTAAAGTAGCAGCTATGGCCATTTGCACCAACGAAGAACTGGTAATTGCTACCGATACATATCAGCTTTGCCAATAATATCACTGCAATATGAATGCTTCTTGCTGCTTCAGAAAAAGTTCATCGTACGGACTCAATACACTGGGTTGCTTGCTTGCTTTCGTTATTTTCCTTGTTCTGCTTTCTCATGAAGCATGGGGAGCGAAGAAGGAGAAGTTGCATGGAGGCGATATTGCATTTGTAGAAAATAAAGGACAATGGGCGGCACCCGTTAAGTTTCGAGCGAACCTTAACGGAGCCGCTTTTTTTGTAGAAAAAAATGGCTATACCGTTGCGCTTGTGAACGGGAAACAGCAGCAGGCCTTTTTCGACAATAAGAGCAATCCACAATTAAAAGCTTCGGGCATTGTAGATGCACACGCATTTAATGTTAGTTTTGTAAATGCCAACCCCAACGCAGAAGTTATTGGAAGGGATGGCAAAACATATTATCACAACTATTTTTTGGGAGACGATGCCGATACATGGGCG
>CAYJOY010000064.1:0-8537 GCA_964371885.1 uncultured Lentimicrobiaceae bacterium
TTTTCAATAATTGATTCAGGCGTTATGCTATAAAGGCATTCGTATGTTTTTTTATAACATTCTTTGTTGCCAAACACAGAGCAAGGGCGGCAGCTTAAAGGGGCCTGTATGGTGTTCGTTTTTGCTTGATTCCAACCCATAAATCCACAATAGTAGTGGGTGGCTCCCCAAATAGAGATAACCGTTACGTTAAATAACGAGGCTATATGCATATTGGCAGAATCCATTGAGATCATTAAGTCTAACTGACTCATAAGGTTAAGCTCTCCCTCTAGCCGCACTTTGCTAGCTAGCGATATAATATTGGGATGCTCTTGCTCCCAGCGCTCCAATATTTCGGTCTCGTTTTTCCCCCCTCCAAATAATAATACTCTGTGATTTTCGGGTTCTGATAGTTTTTTTGCCACCTCCAACATCTTTTCAGGGGGGTAGGTCTTAGCCTTATGTTTAGCGAATGGGGCTATCCCTATCCATTTTACCCCCACCTTTTTCTCTGCTATGATATGAGAAAATGGCGAACTGTCAGTTTTTTTGTGAGAGAAAAGTTGGTTAAAATTCAATTCAAAATCAAAACCTAAACATTTGAACACATGATGATACCGTTCGAAAGAGGAGGCTAGCTGTTTTAGTTCTTTAGATCGCTTTCTTGTAAGAACAGCTTTTTCTTTTTTGCCTTTATTTATAGCGGCGGTTTTTGTTGCAGTAGCCCAGAAACAAAAGCGGATAAAGTTACTTCTTATAACATTATGCAAGTCTGCAACTGCGTCAATATCCTGTTTTTGTAGTTCTCTAAATAGCCTAAACAAACCCAGTATCCCTTTGTGTGGCCCTTTGTCATCGAGTGCTATAAACCTAAAATTATCAGGCATATAGTCGAAAAAAGCCTTAAAAGAGGGCTTGCTAAGTAGCGTTATTTGTAAGTTAGGATAGTTTTTGGCAAGCGAGTAAATTACAGGAACACTCATCGCAACATCGCCCATTGCCGAAAAACGTATAATAAGCAGATGTGCTTTCATTTGCCGTTCCTTGTAATATTTCTATTTAGTTTTAGCATAAAGAACCGGGTTCAGATTAGGGTCGTTATACATTTTCATCTGTTTGTAAACCTTCATGTACTTATTCCCATGCTCAATATCGTTAAGGAGTTGTTCAATGGCACTCGATAAATCTTTTTGTTGCTCTAAAAGTATATTTAGCTTTGTTTCACACTGTTGAATATGCTCCTCTTTGCTATCTTTACGATTGACCTCTTGCTGCATGTGATAAATTTTGAGAGCAAGTATCGATAGTCTATCTATAGCCCACGCAGGACTTTCGGTATTAATAGTGGCAGTCTCGCGTATTTTAACCTCCTTGTATTTATCCAAGAAATAACTGTCGATAAGCTCTACTAAATCGGTTCTATCTTGGTTCGAAGCGTCAATCCGTCTCTTAATCAATAGTGCTTCTTCGGCATTAATGTTCGGATCTCTTATAATATCCTCTAAATGCCATTGCACAGTGTCTATCCAGTTTTTTAGGTATAGATAAAATTCTATAGATTTTGGTTCGTACGGGTTCTCAATAGGGGTATCTATATTATCGGTTTTGTGATAGTTGTTGATAGACAAATTAAAAATAGCGTTACAAGTAGTTGAAAATAATGACATCATATTCTAGTTTTTTTAAAGGGAAATCTAATTTAAAAGCTCTAAGGCTGTGTAATATTCTTATTTAAAACAGGTTAAACAAATAAAATTCGCCCCAAAAAGAGGCGCTTAAGCGGTGGCAAAAATACACAAAATATAGAACTAATAGGTCATCATCAATAAAAATAATTCTTAATGAGCTGCCTCTATAAATTAGTATTTACAATATGAATCAATCAGTAGTGGAGTTTTAAGATGTTTTGAAACTGATTTTGAAACCAGTAATAATCAAAAAATGATAAATTGAATCTATTCATAATTTATAATGTATTCTAATATCTTTGCTAATAATTGTTTAGTGAAAATAATGTAGAAGGAGTTGTTCGATTAAAATTAGCCGACAAATATACTCATTTTTTATGTACTTTCGCCGCCCAAAAGTGTTGTTTATTGAAGAAAAACATGTATAGCGCAAAGCTTTTTAAATGAGCAATATATCTAATCAATATACTTAATATTAAAAAAAAAATAACTATGAAATTCAAAATTTTATTACTTATTGCCACTACACTAGTGTTAGTGGGATGCAAGAAAGAGTATGTGTTTAACTATGCTGATGTGGCAGGGAGAACGTTTGCTGGCGCTGATGTGGAATTAAAAATATTGTCAGAGGATGAGGCCACTTGGACCACTTCTAGTTACAGAGACGAACCTCAAACGTATCTTGTCAATTATGAGATTAATAGTAACGAGATCACGTTTTCAGTTAATGATACTATAAGTGTTAATTATGTAGATACCGTATTCGGTACGCAAGGGGTTATTGTGTATTATTACAGTGATTTTTTTACAGGTTACTTTATAGAGGAAGATGCTATTGAAGCAACAGTAACACAATCTCATAGAGAAACTTGGAATGGAGCGGACATAAGCAATAGTTCTGCAGAATGGACAGTAATTTTGCATGCGAAATAGTGGGTTGAAATTAAGGGATTTTGCGATAATTTAAAATATAGTTAAAATAATTAGAAAAATAACTTTTATTTAAAGTATAGTTGAAATAAAATTGTATAATGAGCGTTATTTAAAGTATACTTAAAATAAATTGTCATGAAAATTCCAAAAATTGTACATAGAAGAGAGATCTATATAGATAGAATTAAGCCTTTTATGCGTAAGAATATAGTGAAGGTGATAGTAGGGCACAGACGCGTAGGAAAAAGCTATATTTTGTTTCAATTAATGGAACTTATTTTGGAAACGGAACCTCAAGCCAATATTGTCTATATTAATAAAGAGGAGCTTGCTTTTGATGACTTAACCGACTATCGGGCACTGCACGATTATATTATCTCTAAATCGCTAGAAGATCGTCGCAACTATATTTTTGTGGATGAGATTCAAGATATTACCGATTTTCATAAAGCTATCAGGTCGTTGGCACTTGATGAAAACAATGACATTTACATTACTGGGAGTAATGCGAAGTTGTTCTCATCTGATCTTGCCAATGAAATGGGGGGAAGGTACATGGAGTTTAAAATATATCCTCTTTCTTATCCAGAATTTCTGACATTTCATCATTTAACAGATAGTGTTACCGCCTTTGAGCGTTATTCTCGATTTGGGGGGCTCCCATTTTTGATCCATCTGCCGCAGCAATCAGAGGTGATAGAGGAGTATTTAAGAAATCTGTACACCACTGTGGTGCTGCGAGATGTCGTGCAAAGGTATCAAATTCGTAACACGCAATTTCTCGAGCAATTGATACGTTTTTTGGCGCACAATGTGGGGTCACTGTTATCTTCAAAACGGATTAGCGATTTCCTAAAATCACAAAAAGTATCGTTATCGTCAAGTGTGGTAAGTGAATATGCGCAAGCCATTGCCGACGCGTTTATTGTGCATAAGGTAGCGCGGTACGATATTACTGGCAAAAGAGTTTTTGAGCGGGGCGAAAAATTTTACTTTGAAGATATGGGGATTCGAAATGTAATGACAGGTTATCTCCCACAAGATAGAGCAAAACGACTTGAAAACATTGTATACAACCATCTTATTTATAGTGGTTACGATGTGAAAGTGGGCGCTTTATCTACCGAAGAAATAGATTTTGTTTGTACCCGAAATGGTGAAACGCTCTATGTGCAAGTGTCGGTGGAATTGTGGAAAGAAGAAACCATAGCCCGTGAGTTTGGGAACCTTTTGCGAATTAAAGATAACTATCCTAAAATTGTAGTCTCTGCCGAAACGTCGTTTGAGAGTAGCTACGAGGGGGTACAGCATATCTACATTCGCGATTTCCTGCTCCACCCTTTTTTACAGCAATCCCGTAAAAACAGTATAAAATAAAACGCGTTATGCAGAAAAAACAATTTGTATAGCATTTCAACAATAAATTTTCAGCGAGTAAGTTGTTGCAAGTACGATGCAAATGGAGCATGGTGATTGTTTGAAGAAATAGATAATAGCTGCTGATTTATTAGCAATAAAAATAATGAAATAAAGATGAAAGAGAACAAATTTAATGATTTTTTAAATAGATTAGAAAGTGCTATAAAAAGCAGCGAGTTAATAAAGTTGGTTTTATCGGGTAAAAGAGATAAAAGCGCCGAGCTGAAAAATGTAATGGTACCCATTGTAAAGCTGAAAAAAGGGAATTTCCTAAAATTCGTATACCGTTATAACACGAAAGATATAACTAAGAATTTTAAATTCGAGGAAGGACGCGCATTAAAAGAATCGGAATTGAATGAAAATTTTTATATCGCCAATTTGCATGTAAAAGAGAACGATCTTTTGTTGCAAAGAAGTAAATCGGGAAGCGATATGTTGAAAATTACACCTCCATCGCTTGAGTTTACCGAGATTCAAAGTCACGATAAGGTGAAAGAGCGTTTGATTAAAAACGATAATAATATCTATTTATATGAGCTAGGTATCGTGAATGCCAATTGGGAAATTCGTCGAGAGATGTATTTTAAATACAAACAGATTAATAAATATATTGAGATTTTAGCCCCTTATTTAACAGATGATTTGTTGAATAAAAATTGCAAAATTGTAGATATGGGATCGGGGAAAGGGTACCTCACCTTTGCGTTGTACGACTATATTACCAATGTGCTGAAAAAGGAGATTACCATGGTGGGGGTTGAAATGCGTTCTAACTTGGTAGAGAGCTGTAATGCCATTGCCAAACGGTGTAATTTCACCCAATTGAGTTTTGTAGAGGGCACCATTCAAGAAACCCCGTTAGAAAATGTGGACGTGCTCATTGCGCTACATGCTTGCGACACCGCCACCGACGAATCTATCTATCGCGGAATCACGGCTAACGCCTCTTTGATTGTGTGTGCCCCTTGTTGCCACAAGCAGCTTCGCAAAGAGTTTCACGTGAGCAGCGCCATGAAAAGGATTACTCAGTACGGAATTTTAAAAGAGCGCCAAGCCGAACTTCTCACCGACGGCATACGCGCAATGTTGCTAGAAGCCTCTGGCTATAAAACCAATGTGATGCAGTTTATAGAGACCGACCACACCCCCAAGAATGTAATGATTGTAGGAGAAAAAACCAGCACCCCCAACAACAGAGAAGAGATTCTCGCCGACCTTCAGCAGATCAAGCAAATGTTCGGCATTAAGGAGCAGTGCCTGGAGAGGTTGTTGAGTAGGGGGTAGAGGAAACGCTGATGTGATCATTCATTTTTCAATGCTTTAAAGCATCTAAAAACTCCTCCTTAGTAGTCCCGATTGTTCTTATTATATTCTTAATAATAAATTCGGGTACTGGCTCTATATGGTTCTGCAAAACAACTGGACGAAGCATTCCTTCTTTAGCCCACATCTCGTGCCCTCCTTTGCACCTTTGTAGCGTTAAGTCCAAATTTTTAAGAATAATACGAACTTCAGATATTTTTAAATTGGATAATTTTTTCATAGGGCATAAGCAGGAATAGCTACGGGACTAATCATATACTGATAATTGCAATGTCCATTAAGTAAGGAGTTTAGTGTCTGATTACTTCGTAATTGTGTTGTTGAGGGGGTTTCAATTGTAGAGTTTTGAATGCGCCACCCCAAATCAACAAGATTAGCTTTTAGCGTTTTATGTTCTATGCAATATTCAATATACAGTTGGAAAGCTTCATAGAAAGCCGAAATAGAACCATTAAAAGAATCGGAATAGGAAGACAAATCGAGTGCAGGAGCGTATGCAATGTAATGAGTTCCCTCCTTAAAGAGGTACACCCCTATTTCAAATTTATACTCTTTATGGTCAGTAGGGATTTCAATATCTACGCTAAATTGAGCATGTTTAACATTCTTTTCCATATCTATCAGTAATTTTCTCGTGTTTTAAATTAAACGTTAAATTCTTGTAATATTTTACAGAGCGACCTTTTATTTCGTTCACAGCACTTCAAACCGATGAAAACGTGCCCCAATTCGGTGGCAAAAGTAACACTTTTTATAAAACAATTATTTGTTTTCTTTGAAATTTTGTATGGAGGGAGCTGGGTACAGCTTTTAGTATTTATTTTTACTAAAGGGAGTGGGGTAAAGTAGCGTGTACAATCAGTAATTAGGTAGTAGCTCTCAATTTTTGATATTCATATAAGCAAAAGGTGTTATACTAATTCTCAGAAATACTAGCATTTTTCTGCATATATCGTAATGTTGGTAAAGAAATGAGGAATGCCCTTTCTACTTCTTTATATCTTCCTTTGTTTTCCATTTTTCATTTCCAGATGACGAACGCCCTGTTACAAATGTGGCAGCAGCAGAAGGGCTATTAAACAATTCATCAGATTGCAGAACTCCATCTTTAATATTTTTTTCAAATGCATCTACTCTTCTTTTTTCGACAGTTCTATTATTGTACGTACCTTCACTAGCTTCTATTTTACTGCCTTTTAAAACTACGAAATCACCATTGTTTGCGTATCTTCCAGAAGCTGCTATGACACCCCCTCCCCTGATTTTAGATTCTAAATACAAGATCGGATGTTCATGGTTAGAAATTTGTACGATATTATTCTGGGATTGCGATACACTTATTAAATCACCTGTGGGCGGTGTGAATATGTCGTATCCAAGTATTCTGACAACTATATTTACCGCCAATTCTATATATTCGTTGAGTTCACAGAGCTTTTTCTCATCAATACTTTTTACAAAAGGAGTTTGACGATTCAGCAATTTGTATGCTCTTAATTCTTTAATAATTTCGATAAATTTAGATTCTAAATAACTGATCTCAGTATCTTGGAATGAATTTTCCATGGAAGTAAGAACGATTGCGTTACTCCAATAAATTTTCCTCTCATTTTTATGTTCTTGCAATCTTTGAATAATACTCTTACCAGATTTTCTCTCGCTAGCTTGTCCTACGTAAACAGTGCGGACACTTTCTTCGTCCTCACCAAATAAAAGATATACGAAATTCTTTTTTAAATCATCAATATTTTTACATTTTTCAACTGACAACATTGGGATTTTGTAGCCAATAATGGTTCTATTGGCAATAGTACATTTAATTCTTTCATCCGCACTTCCATCCATTAGAAACATTGATACTGACATTGGATTTTTTTTCATAATACCTTATTTGAGTTTTATTTAATGATTTAATAAAATACCCCTTAAAAAATTGCACTTATGTCTGCGCTTATCCCCCATCTCAAGCGAGAACCCATGACTTTTGAGCGGGGTAAAATGAGCGCGCAAAGATACACATTTTTTTAAATGGAGTTTCAAAACAAAGTAAAAGGGGTGTATGTTTTTGGAAAAAACCAGCTGCAAAAATTCAATTCACTACTTCCCTTACTTCTACTCCCTACTCTCCGCCCGCAACAAATACCCCCGCCCTTTTAGCGATACAATGGTAATATCGGGATCGGCTTTTAGGAGGGTGCGGAGATAGGTGATTTGTACGTTTAAGGCAAGCGAGTTTTGTGGGGAATCGTCGCCCCATACCTTTTGAAGTGTTGCGGTGCGATCGATAATAGTGTTGGGATTGGTGGCAAGCATCTCCAAAATTTGTGTCTGGCGTAGCGTGAGCGTAGTCGCCGTGCCTCGGTATTCCACTTGACATAGCGATGGCGTAAATGTAGTGTTGCCCAGCGCGTAGCTTTGTGGTTGCGCCCGCTCAAATCGCTCGCGAATTTTAGCCACTAACTCCTCGGGGTAGAACGGCTTGGGTATGTAGTCGTTCCCTTTTAAAGAGAAGCCTCGCAGGCGGTCGTTCTTCTCGGTGCGGTCGCTCAAAAAAAATATCACCACCTTCGTGTCCACCTCGCGGATTTTTTCAGCTAAGGTAAAACCGTCCATGCCAGGCATATTGATATCCAATAAAACCAAATCGGGTTGGATAGTTTGAAACCTCTTCCATCCAATTCCCCCATTCTCGGCGTAGGAAACCTCGAATGCCTCCACCTCTAAAAATTGTATTAATAGAGAGGCGTTCCTCACATCATCATCCACCAGAAGTATCTTTATCATAACGGTAATTTTATCGTAAATCTTGACCCTTTTCCCAATTTGCTATACACCTCAACTTCGCCGTGATGTGCTGTTACTAACATCTTTACATAACTTAATCCTAATCCTATACCTACGGTATTGCTGTGATTGCCACGATAGAACTTCTCAAAAATATGGGGCAAGTCGTTAGCGGCAATACCTATCCCATTATCACTAATGGAGAGTTCTATATTATTAGCATTCGTGCGATAATTAACCTCTATTCTTACGCTATTGTTGGAATATTTTATCGAATTTTCAAAAAGGTTATGGATCATATTTTGCAGATGCATCGTATCTGCCATAATGGTTAATGCCGTGCGATTGGCAATCACAAATTCCACCTCTTTCCCATTGGGCAAATGCGTTTTTGTAATCACCTCC
>CAYJOY010000064.1:8547-9012 GCA_964371885.1 uncultured Lentimicrobiaceae bacterium
GCTACTCTATTTAGTGGCACCTCATCGCTTTCTGCCATGGTAATATCGCGAAGTTTTGCTAAATAGGCTGTTAAATTATCCAGTTCGTGATACGCATTTTGCAGCACCTCTTCTTTAAACGCTTCGCGCTGCATCAACCGTTCATTACGTAGTGCCGACACGCACATTTTAAGGGTTGAGATGGGGCGTTTAAACTCATGGATCATTGTATACAGGAAATCGCGGCGCACCTCGTCAATTTTATATTGTCGTTTAATGGTAATAATTTGGTAAACAAAACAATAAAGCAACAGTAAGCTTGCCAATAATGAAAGGATAAGGGTGGTTCCCATCTCTTGTACCACATCGGAGAGCGCTATTTTGTATTCCACGCATACACTCTTCCCCACTAAATTATTGTAAGGAATATCCACAGTGAGTACCCCTTTGCGAATATGATGCGTTACCTACCAAGCCATGGTATCG
>CAYJOY010000065.1:0-9006 GCA_964371885.1 uncultured Lentimicrobiaceae bacterium
AACTTCTAAACCGTCTGTTTGTAAAGCTCCCTGGAAGTCTTTCAGTAATTTTAGCACCACTTTTTGGCCGCGAGAACCCTCATGGTAGTAAAAGAACACTGTTTTCCCCTCGACATTGCGTACCACCCAAAGATAACCTGTTCTTGCCTTCCCTGCTTTGTCGGTAATTCGCAGCGTAGTTTCATCAACCTGTATATAATCGCAACTGAGCACCTGCTCCATCTGCAACTTATATAAAAGGTAGAGTTTGTCTGCCAATTTATGCACCCAGCGGTTAAGGGTGGAGGGAACAATGTTTATTCCTAAAGCCTTGAAACGATCTTTTTGTCTGTTTTCTGGAAGATGGTGTTGGAACTTATCTACTATTATTTGGCTAAGAAGTGAATTGTCAGCCATGCAACCTAGTAAGATATTTTGTTTTTGTGGGTGTTGATAGATCTGGGTAGTAAGAGATTCAGTATTTACAGTTTTTTTCTCTTTGTAGATAGGGCGAATGATCTTTTCAACGTAGAATTCAGCACGTTTGTACATCAAGCGCTCGGTCACATCTTCTCCTATTTTAGTCATCGTAGACAAATCAACATCAGCAGGTTCTAAGATGCACTCTTCTCTTCTTAGATTAGCAGGTAATTTATAAGTACGAGCAATATGTTTCTGCTCAGCCTTTGTTGTTTCGCGTCTTTTTTTCGCTTCTTTCTCAACCTCTTCAATAACTGTAACTAAAATCTCTTTCTCCTTGTAGGCGAGAGCGACTTGTAGCGCACCACGCCACACAATCCCTCTATACCATTGCGCATATTCACACTCGATAGGCACAGCAAATAACTATTACCCTCATTCAGACTAAACATATTTTTTTTGCGCAAAGTACGGAATTTGACAAGACGGCTTATTTGCAAGGGTTACAGTTGAATAGAGACACGATTGAGTATATCATCACGTAGAGATCTGGGAGTGATAGATTTATTGATCACTAACAAATAGGAGCTTAATATCTGTTCTTGCATAAACTCTTTGCTCAACCTGCCTGTGACAAATATATCATTCCAATGCTTTTTGTTTAAGTGGTATGCACCGCAAACCTCCTCGTGTTTATCTCGTAAGTCTAAAGCTATATCTGGATCGCATTTCACTGCGAAGCGATTAAACGACATTATTCGAGCCAACGAGAACACCTTACCTCCGATTTTATACACTAACGTGTTGTCATCAAAAGGCATACACTCTTCGACAAGTGGTAGCGAAAGGCAGTAGTCTCTGTAATCTTCTATATTCATAATTTACTATTTTCCTAGTCTGCAAAGTTAGTAAAAATATACGTGCTGAAGCTATATCGTACATCCACTACACCTCCAATGTCCGAATTGTACTATATTTTGTCTCTATTATTAGGATGGTGTCTATAATAAATTATGTAACTTTGCAGACTAATTTAGTAAATTTTGTAACCCAAATAATAAATATGAAATTAGCAGCAATTATTGCAATGATTTGTATCTCAATCGGTGCGCTCGAGAACTCCCTATTCCTGCGACCTTTGTAATTGACTCTGAAGGTAAGGTTGTATATGTCGATTTAGACGAAGACTATACTACACGTCCTGATGCAAAGGATGTAATTGCAGTCTTTAATAATACGAAATAAATAGAGTTCTATCTAACAAGCAGCGGATAATCAATCGTACAAGATTAATTGTCCGCAGTTTTTACAAGAGACCGTATTGTTATCACTTCAACAATATCTCTTTCGTAGGTAATCTAAACTCTGAACGACTCATCCTTGATGACGTGCGGTAAAAATAGATGTAAATTTAGATTTTTATAAATAGCTGAATTCAAGTTGCAAATGCAACAAAATTCTAGTTTTTAATTAAATTAATTTTCGATTGCGAAAGTAGTAAAAATTTCAAAAAAAATCATTTTTTACGGTAAAAATTTATTCGATTACTATTTTTTTTGAGGGAGAAGTCACTTCTCTTCTGCTTATAGAAAATGTGGTGCAATTATTCTTCTCTACTGTGAGAACTTTTTGTTTGGATAAATACATTTAAAATAATTGTAATACATTATACTATTGCAAATTAATAGATTTAGGATGCTCCAAGAAGCAGCATTTCTTGACTAAATCGCTCGTTTGGGGTCAAATATTGCAGCCTTTTTCGTGGTCTATACCGAGACCCTATTTCTTACTGCTAGGCACAAACTCATCAAACCACTGCTTGAAGATAAATTTTGGGGGTCGCAAAGTTCGGCTGATAATTAAATCCTTAACTTGTTTTGGGGGCAAGGTGTCGAAGTCAGGAAAGTGTCAAGGATGAGGTAACTTTCAACTAACCCAACTTAGAAAACAAAATAGAGGTATTGTGCCCACCAAAACCAAAGGAGTTGTTTAGGGCGTGCGCTATGTTGCAAGGCACCGCTTTGTTAAGGGTGTAGTTAAGGTTGGGAATTTCGGGGTCGAGGTTTTGGAGATGCAATGTTGGTGGTGCTAAACAGTGCTTAATGGCTAGTATTACAGCAATAGACTCTATGGCTGCGGCTCCGCCCAATAGGTGCCCTGTCATCGATTTTGTGGCACTAATTTGTATGTTGTGGGCGTGGTCTCCAAATAGGTTAGCAATAGCTTTACACTCCGAGATATCGCCTAAAGGGGTCGATGTTAAATGAGGGTTAATATGTTGCACCTGCGTGGGCAATATGCCACCCTCTTCGAGGGCTAGTTTCATGGCTCTATACGCCGACTTCCCCTCAGGATGTGGCGCTGTATAGTGAAAGGTATCGGTTACTAAGCCTGTACCTGTAATTTCGGCATATATAGTAGCACCTCTCTGTATAGCCCGCTCGTATTCTTCAACAATAAAAATACCAGCACCTTCGCCCATTACAAAGCCATCGCGTGTAATATCAAGTGGGCGAGAGGCAGTACCATACTCGTCGTTGTTCGTGGAAAGGGCATTCATTGAATTAAAACCTGCAATAGGGGTGTCGTAAATACATGCCTCGGCACCGCCTGTTATAACGATGTCGTTCTTGCCTAAAATAATAGAATGATAGGCATTAATAATAGCATTCGCCGATGATGAACAGGCTGATGTGGTGACGTAGCTCGCCCCTTTAAACCCGTAAAACATGGCAATGTTACTAGTAATAGAATCCCCAAGTACTCGGGGAATAAAAAATGGTGATAATTTTGGATTCTTGTTCTGCGCGTAATAGGTGTAAATCCCCTCGTTAATAGAGGAAAAACCACCAATACCTGTTCCTAAAATAACACCAATGCGCTCTTTGTCTAAAGTACTATCGTCCAAAATGCCCGCATCTGCTACCGCCTCTTGTGCCGCAACAAACGCATATTGTGCCGCTAAGTCCATCTTCCGTGCCTCTTTTCTGTCAATGTAATCAAGAGGATTGAAGTTTTTAACTTCGCATGCAAATTTTGTCTTAAATAGTGTGGTATCAAAATGGGTTATCAGGTTAGCTCCGCTTACTCCTTTAGTAAGTGCATCCCAAAATTGAGGAATAGAATTACCAATGGGAGTAAGGGCCCCTAATCCTGTGATAACAACTCTTTTTTGATTCATCGAGCGATGTAAAGAGGAGTTATCTATTGTAGTTTGCTCTCAATAAATTTGATAGCGTCTCCTACAGTTGCGATTTTTTCGCTTTGATCGTCTGGAATAGAAATTCCAAATTCTTTTTCAAATTCCATGATTAACTCAACAGTGTCAAGAGAATCTGCACCTAAGTCGTTAGTGAAATGTTTGTCTGGAGTAACGTCTGCTTTATCAACACTAAGTTTTTCTGCAATGATACTTTGTACTTTGTCAATTATTTCTGCCATAATTTTAGTTTTTATATTTACGCGGCAAAAATACATTTTTTTTTGAAAATTAACAATTTTACCCTAAATTACAAAAGTTATGAAGCCTAACTTATTGTTTTCAAGCGAAATAAAATTTAACATTTATTAACATGACGTTAACGATTCTTAATTTTTTACAACGAAAAATAGTGTATTTTTGCATCGTTTTAAAAAATATTTGCAAAAAATTGTTTTAATAGAAATTGAAAAGATGAAAATTTACACAAAGAAAGGCGACACAGGCACCACCGCTTTAGTGGGGGGAAAAAAAATTAGAAAAGACGATCTCCTAGTGGAAGCTTATGGCACCTGCGATGAGTTAAGTGTGGCCATTGGGCAGCTAATAGCATTGTCTCCCGACCCGTACTTTACAGCGTTGCAAAACCATTTGTTCTTAATAGGCGGTGCTATGGCAACAGAGGCGGATAATGTGACCAATTATTGGAACCTAGAATCGCTAGAACAAGTAGTAAGAGAAATGGAAGGTAAAATAGACACGTTGAGTGAAGAGCTGCCGCCGTTTGCTGGTTTTGTATTGCCACAAGGTTCTGCCACCATTGCACAGATCCATCAATGTAGAGTAGTTACACGCCGCCTTGAACGCGCAATGTATCGTGCGAACCTCAATAATGAGGTGTTTTCTAATGTCTTTCAATTTATAAACCGCCTTTCAGATTATTTCTTTGTACTCTCTCGCTATTATCATTTAAAAGAAGGGGTGACTGAAGTGTG
Organism: uncultured Lentimicrobiaceae bacterium; assembly: GCA_964371885.1. Classification (GTDB taxonomy): domain Bacteria; phylum Bacteroidota; class Bacteroidia; order Bacteroidales; family WCHB1-69; genus CAYJOY01. The sequence goes on from CAYJOY010000065.1 coordinate 4,594, forward strand.
TTGGAAAAAGTAACTTAACCAATTTCAAATATTAAAGTATGAACTCTTTCTTTAAAGCAATAGGTGCGTACAGAAAAGCATCTTCCATTTTATTGAGTAAGAAATTTTGGTGGTTTCTCCTTTTTCCTCTTACTCTTGTTATCTTGTTTTATTGGGGTGCAAGTAGTATGCTATCCCATTGGGCAACAGCTCTCGAAAACGTAATTGTAAATTTCTTAATGCAGTATGCGGAAGGGATCCCATTTTTAGAAAAGATAGTAACGGGGGCTGGCTTCCTAGGTAGCTTTGCAATGAAACTCGTAGGCCTCTATTTGTTTATCTCATTTGGAGGTTACCTTATCATGATTATTATGTCGCCTATTTACTCATGGTTGTCGGAGCGGGCAGAAGCGCATCTCACAGGGAAAGAATACCCATTTAGTTGGCGTCAATTTTTTAACGATGTCATTCGTGGAGTTGCTATTAGTGTAAAATGTAGTTTGTTGCAACTATTAATGAGTATTGGGTGTTTTATCCTCACATTTATCCCAGGGGTAAACCTGATGGTTCCTATTCTCCTCTTCTTTATTACAGCCTATTTTTATGGCTTTGCTTTTTTAGATTATGCCGTTGAGCGTAAACAACTCGTAGTAAAAGAGCGGGTTAAATATATTAACAACCGTTTCTCATCGGCACTAGGTATTGGCGCCGTTTTTGCCGTTGCTTTAATAATTCCAGGGTTAAGTTTACTGGTTTGCAGCTTCGTTTCGCTCCTTTCGGTTATAGCAAGTGTAATAGTGTTGCAGGAAAAGTAGCTATATATGCAAAGAGCAACGTATCCAATGGGCACGTTGCTCTTTGCTACTCATGAATGATTTCTCTGACTATAGGTGTATTACCTCATTATAGGCTACAGCCGCAGCTTCCATAATAGCTTCCGATAGGGTAGGGTGTGGGAATACGGAGTGAAGAAGATCTTTCCCCGTTACGCCGTGCTCCATGGCAACCATTGCCCCTGAAATCATTTCAGTTACATTGTCGCCTACTAAATGGCAGCCAAGCCACTGATGTGTGTTTTTCTCGAATATTACTTTCACCATGCCATCTCTACTGCCTGCGGCAGTAGCTTTTCCAGATGCGGTAAAAGGGAAAATGCCAGTAACAATTTCGAGCCCTTTTTCTTTGCAAGCACGTTCGGTCATCCCTACAGAGGCAACCTCTGGAGTGGTGTAGGTACATCCTGGAATAAGGTTGTAGTTAACAGGTTTCGTAGCGTGCCCAGCTATATTTTCAACACATACTAGTGCCTCGTGCGAGGCAACGTGCGCCAACGCAGGCCCATGCACAATATCGCCAATGGCATACACACCATCACACGTGGTTCTGTAATATTCGTCCACTGCTATAATCCCGTTTTCCAAACCAATACCACACTCCTCTAAACCAATATTTTCGGTGTTGCGAGTAATGCCTACTGCCGAAAGCACAACCTCCGCCTCTATCTCCGTTATTTTTTCTTTCTTATCTTTAATAAATACTCTACAAAGGTCGCCAGTGGTATCTACCGATGATGAGGTCATTACTTTAATCCCTTTTTTACGGAATGCACGGCTAAGATGTGTCGAAACATCGTCATCTTCTACCGGAACAATGTTGGGCATAAATTCTACAAGTGTAACCTTGGTTCCAAGGCTTGCATAGAAGAAAGCAAACTCCGAGCCAATAGCTCCAGAGCCCACTACTACCATAGATGCAGGTTGCCTTGGAAGCGTGAGCGCTTGGCGATATCCTATAATTTTTTTGCCATCTTGTGGTATGTTAGGAAGTTGTCGCGAGCGAGCACCCGTAGCTAAAATAATGTGTTGCGCACCATAAACATCGGCACTTCCATCCTCTTTAGTAACAATTACCTCCTTGTTAGGGGTGGCTTTGCCGTGCCCAGTAATTACCGCGACATTGTTTTTCTTTAATAAAAACTGAACCCCTTTGCTCATATTGTCGGCTACCCCGCGGCTACGTTGAACCATCGCCTCAAAATGAGCCTTTACCTCTCCTTCAATGGTAACACCGTAATCTTTAGCGTGAGAGAGATAGTTGAAAACTTGCGCAGATTTTAACAACGCCTTCGTGGGAATACATCCCCAGTTGAGACAAATGCCCCCCAACTCAGCACGTTCCACAACGGCTACTTTCAGCCCCAATTGCGATGCCCTAATGGCCGCAACATATCCTCCTGGACCACTGCCTATTACTATTAAATCGTAGTTTGTCATTATTGTTTTTGTTTGATTATTATTGTGTATGTTAACAAGCGACAAAAGTACGAAAAAAATAATTATAATTCGAAAGCTATTTTATAGAGCCTTTTTACGAACGGTAAGCTTAACACTCGTTGCTCGATATTTTAAAAAATTCCTAATTATTTTGTATCTTTGCCCGCTCGTATTTTCTGAAAAATAAGTAAAAAATGTACAAAACAAACAAAGAGTTAGAATTAGCAAAAGAGTGCGTAACTTCAACAGCTGCCAACATTTTTCTTACTGGAAAGGCGGGAACCGGAAAAACTACTTTTTTACACGAAGTGGTAAAGAAGGTAGATAAAAACTTAGTGGTGGCTGCTCCTACTGGTGTAGCTGCATTAAATGCTGGAGGGGTTACATTGCATTCGTTATTCTTACTCCCTTTTCATCCTTATATTATTAACGATGAGAATTTTGAAAAGAAACGAACAGCATTTCAAAAAATAAACAAGAAAAAACAGGAACTCATCCGCTCTATCGAACTCTTAGTAATTGATGAAATAAGTATGGTGCGCGCCGATACGCTCGATGCTGTGGATGACGTGTTGAAACGAGTGCGAAAAAATACAAATCCATTCGGAGGAGTGCAAATCATGCTTATTGGCGATGTGCAGCAACTAGCACCAGTATGTAAAGAAGAGGATTGGGAAATGCTGAAAGAACACTACAAAAGCCCATACTTCTTCGATTCGAAAGTTTATAATAAATGTAACTTCATAAAAATAGAACTGCAAGAGATATTTCGACAAAAAGATGCTACTTTTACTGAAATATTAAATGGAATAAGAGAGAATATAATTACTGAAAAGATAGTAAAACAACTAAATACAAGATATATCCCTAATTTTGAAGCAGAAGAAAAGGAGGGGTATATTACACTTACAACCCATCTGCATAAGGCAAATAATATTAATAGGGAAAAGTTAGCTGCCTTAAAAACAAAATCTGTTTTTTATAATGCATTAATTAAGAACGATTTTCCAGAGAGCATTTACCCCAATGAGGCGAAATTGGAGTTGAAGAAGGGGACCCAGGTAATTTTTATAAAAAATGGATATACCGTAGATAAGCAATACTTCTATAACGGAATGACGGGCATTGTTGAGGAACTTTATCAAGATACAGTAGTGGTACAACCCAACGATGGTAGCGATCCTCTCGAAGTTTCTACTATAGATTGGAGGAACATTGCCTATTCCCTCAATAAAGAAACAGGTGAAGTAGGGGAGGAGGTGAAAGGTGTTTTTTCGCAGCTCCCTTTAAAATGTGCGTGGGCTATTACCATCCATAAAAGCCAAGGACTCACTTTCGATAAGGTGATAATTGATACCGACAGAGCTTTTGCGCACGGACAAACTTATGTGGGCTTTAGCCGCTGCAAAACGCTAGATGGAATTGTCCTTACAAACCCATTCTCCCCAACATCTATTATAAAAGACTTTCACGTGAATGTTTTTAGTACCGAAGTGCAAAATAGTGAAATTAGCGACGAAAGTGTTGAGATACTAAAAAAAGAATATTATTTGCAACTGCTTAATAATGTATTCGATTTTAGCGAATTGGCTTTTTCAATAAATAAATTAACTTACTGGGTAACACGAAGATTGTCGAGCGAATATGCCAAAATAGGAGATATATTAACAGAGATAGATAAACAACTGGCAGGTCATGAAGTGGTAGCGAAGAAGTTTAGAAACGAACTTCAAAAATTGTTCACACAAACCGATAAATATGCATGTAATGATTTTATAAAAGAACGAATAGAAAAAGGGAGTAATTATTTTAAAGAACAGATAATAAGGATAAAAGAATTATTACCGCAGTTTAAATATATTGCTGCCGATTCGCAAGATTTGCAAAAAAGAATAGATAATTATAAAAATGATATTACAGAGGCAACACTTTTAAAGTGTGCATTGTTAGAAATTTGTAGCAAAAGAACATTTTCTATAGATGAATATAGAAACCTGAAAATAAAAAGTTTATGTGGGGAATTGGCGCGTCAGGCCAAAACAGAAGAAAAAGAGATTAAAAAAGCGGAGAAAGTAGTTTCCGAGGAAATTGCTAATGTAGAATTGTACGACATGCTACGCGAATGGCGAAAAGAGGAAGCGGCTCGTTTAGAAAACCGTTG
>CAYJOY010000066.1:0-8013 GCA_964371885.1 uncultured Lentimicrobiaceae bacterium
GTATGGAACAGCTAGACAAACGCCACCTCGATTGAGCGGCACCATGAGGTTTTCAAAATCGATAGTTCCCTCCTCGGTTTTCGCAACTCCTCCTCGTACTGTTATATTCATGGTTTCTAACAACGGGCTCGCCGCCTCTAATCGGGCTGCCGAATCGTGATTACCCGCTATAATAATAATTTGTAAGTGGGGATTCTCGGTAGTAATGTCTCTTAAAAACTGGTAGTACATTTTCTGGGCAGTGGCTGGCGGGTTTTGACTATCGAAAACATCGCCTGCTATTAGCAATAGATCTATCCCATGTTCTTTTACCTGTTTACGCAACCACCTCAGGAAAATGGCATGCTCTTGGCTACGGTTATAATCGTAAAATGTTTGCCCTAAATGCCAATCGGCAGTATGTATAATTTTCATGTTATTGATAATTTTTCAGTTAATGCCAGCAGCCCTATACAAACAAGGGAGTGTACGATACCGCTTAGCGATATTGATCTTTAACAATAATTTTAGATCAAACCACACATTAATCTTCCGATTCGTGTTCTACCAACGATTTATAGGCATCTAACACTTTCGCTTTCGAAATAAAGCCTACATATTTCTCATCGTCGGTAATAACAGGGAGGTTAAAGTGCCCCGAGTTCATTATTTTCTCCAAAAGTTCACAATTGCTTTCTGTATCAAACACCCACACATCGGGATAAAACATGAGATCTCTCACAAATACGGTATCATATTTATCTTGTTGAAAAATGATATTACGATGGTCGTCCATATCTAACATTCCCGCAAAGCAATCGTTCTCGTCTAACACTACAAACAAATTCCTTTTTGAGGCAGCAATTACCTGGGTGTACTCTCTTAAACTGGCGTTAATACAAACGGTGTGCACGTTCCTATCTATCATTTTTTTCCAATCGATCTGTTGTATGGCACTCTTATCTTTATTATGTGTTTTTAAGGTCCCTTTTTCTGCCAATGTTTTTTGATATATTGAGTATACTTCCAAAGGTTTTACGGTAAGATAGGAGATTGCGGAGGTGATCATGAGTGGTATTAACAAGCTATAGCCTGTTGATATTTCTGCGGTTAGAAATATAGCGGTTACCGGTGCGTGCATTACTCCCCCCATTACTCCTGCCATGCCAGCTAAAACAAAGCTAGAGTATGGCAAGTTTATTCCGAGATACACGCGGGCTAACTCAGCCAAGAAAAAGCCGGTAATAGCCCCCATAAATAGGGTTGGAGCGAACACCCCTCCTACTCCACCCGCCGAAGTGGTTATGGCCGAAGCCACTACCTTTAACATGAGGGTAAGAAAAATTAATAGGATAAAAAAGTGCTCCGATTCTGGAAAAACAAACAAGGGGGAGTTATTAAACAACTCTCTCCCTGAAGTATTTAACAAAGTATTTATCCAGATGTATCCTTCTCCGAAAAATACTGGAAAAATAAAGATGAGACCACCCAATGCAATACCACCAATAACAGCTTTTACATAGCGTCGTTTTATTTTCTTAAAAGTATTCTCTACATAACGACTTACCCGAATATAATATACCGATACTAAGCCTGTTATTACCCCTAAGAATATGTAAAACGGTACATTATCGAGGGAGAATATTTGGTGCGATTTAACATGTATAACAGCATTTTGCCCTAAAAAGAGGAGGGAAAGGACTATTCCTGTTGCTGCCGATATTAAAAGAGGAAGTATTGTAGTGGCTGTAAAATCGATCATAAGTAGCTCTATGGCAAATACAATAGCGGCAATAGGAGCTTGAAACACTGCGGCAATGGCTGCGGTAGAGCCACATGCTAACAAGAGGATGGTTTGTTTACTATTGAGGTTAAAAAGTCTCGCTAAATTAGAGCCTATTGCCGAGCCCGTCATAACCATTGGAGCCTCTAGTCCTACAGAGCCACCAAAGCCAACTGTAATGGCACTCGTAATCATAGAGGAGTAGGTGTTGTGTGGACGGAGACGCCCTTTATTCTGTCCGATGGCTTTTAAAACAATGCTTACCCCGTGGCTCAAATTATCTTTTATAGCATTTTTAATAAGGAAAACAGTAAGTACAATCCCTACCAGCGGAAACACCAGAAAAAGATAATTTTGGTTGGCATCGGGGAACAGGTTACTTAGCGAATTTTCGGTAAAATGGACTAAATTTTTGATAATGATGGCGGCCATTGCGCCAAAAAAGCCTGTAAAAAGGCTTAATAAAAGGAAAGTATTATTAATACCGAGGCGATTTTTAGAAAATCGCCTCAGTTTAGAAAAGTAAATAGGAATATATCTTAAATATCTCTGCATCTACAATTTAGCACGTCGCACCATTTCTTCTGCTATGAACGAAGCAACGTTGTCGGCGTATGTATTCATACCAAAGCCCGCATCGTAACCTAACTCTTTCGCTAACTCGTGCGAAATGCGTGGACCACCACAACAAACTATCAGTTTATCGCGAAGCCCTTCTGCCTCTAACATTTCTATTAGATTTATTAAGTTCGTAACATGGACATCTTTTTGTGTAACCGTTTGCGACACTAATAGTGCATCTGCTTTCATCTCTATGGCTTTGGCAATAAACTCTTCGTTAGCTACTTGGCTACCCATATTTAATGCTTCGAACATTTCATAACGTTCTATCCCATAATGGCCAGCATATCCTTTCATATTCATGATGGCATCTATACCCACCGTATGGGCATCGGTACCTGTACTGGCTCCGAGCACTACTATTTTGCGTCCTAAGTTTTGCTTAATATAGTCGTCGGTTTCGTGCATATCCATCACATTCGACTCTACCTTGTTCACTTTTACTGCTGTAAAATCTACTGTATGTATAGTAGAACCATAAGCATTAATAAAAGTATAGCCGTCGGTAAGTTTTTGATAAAACACTACTTGTGGGTTTTCAAACCCCATCGATTTCATTAATATTTTAGCAGCTTCAATAGCTTCTTCACCAGCGGGAACGGGCAGCGTAAAACTCAATTGCACCTTACCATCGTTCATGGTATCGCCGTTAGGTTTTACTTTTGTAAGATCTAACGTTTTGTCAAAATTTTTCTCATCGGTTGAATATAATCCACTGCTCATAAATTATCGATTTATAGTTATTAATATAAGAAACTTAATAAGATACCTGCTGCAACAGCACTACCAATAACACCTGCTACATTGGGTCCCATGGCATGCATTAACAAGAAGTTGGTTCTATCGTATTTTAACCCTTCAGCATTAGAAACGCGGGCACTATCTGGCACTGCCGAAACGCCTGAGTTTCCGATTAATGGGTTAATTTTGTTGCCCTCTTTTAAGAATACATTAAAGAATTTCACGAATAAGATACCTGTTGCGGTAGCTATTACAAACGAGAATGCTCCTAACACAAAAATGAGCAGCGACTCAACGCGTAAGAAAGTAGTAGCTTGAGTAGAACACCCCACTGTTAATCCTAATAATATAGTTACTATATCGATGAGTGGACCACTAGCAGTTGTTGCTAAACGACGGGTTACCAAACTCTCTTTTAATAAGTTACCAAAGAATAGCATTCCAATTAGTGGTAAACCACTAGGTACTAAGAAAGCGGTTAACAAGATACAAAGTAATGGGAATAATACTTTTTCTCTATGGCTAACGGCACGTGGTGCTGGCATTCTGATAAGGCGCTCTTTTTTATTGGTTAGCAATCTCATGATAGGAGGTTGAATTACAGGCACTAGTGCCATATAAGAATATGCCGAAATGGCAATGGCACCCATCATACTTGGGGCTAATTTAGAGGAGATAAAGATAGCGGTTGGGCCGTCGGCACCACCAATAATACCAATGGCACCTGCCTCCATTGGAGAGAAGTCGAGTGCTAATGCAATAGCATAAGCTGCAAAGATACCAAACTGCGCCGCCGCACCTATTAATATAAGCTTAGGGTTGGAAATTAGGGCGGAAAAATCGGTCATGGCCCCAATGCCTAAGAATATTAGTGGCGGGTAAATACCCTTTAATACCCCGAAATAGAGATAGTTAAGAACCGACCCACTTTCGTAAACTCCAATTTGCAAACCATCGGTAAAAGGGATGTTACCTAATATCATACCAAACCCGATTGGGATTAACAATAGAGGTTCGTAATCTTTAAGGATTGCGATGGTAATAAAGAACAACCCCACCAAGATCATACATAAGTGCCCTATGGTAAAGTTAGCAAAACTTGTGTAAGTAAAGAATTGGGTAATTCCTTCTTTAAAAAATTCGAAAAATTGTTCCATTTTTATTTCAATGATTTAAATGACTAACCGATTATTACTAACACGTCGCCCTCCATTACAGAGTCGTTGCATTTCACGCGGATTTCTTTTACAACGCCATCTCTATCTGCATCGATGTTATTTTCCATTTTCATCGCTTCTAGCATTAAGATATGACTACCAGCCTTAACGGTTTCGCCTTCTTTTACAAAAATGTTAAGGATAACCCCTGGAAGAGGAGATTTTAATGCGTGCCCTGCGCCACCTGCTGCTGCTTTTGGTGCTGCCGCCGCCGCTTTTGGTGCTGCTGCCGGACGAGCTACTGGGCGTGCTACTGGAGCCTCTGCCTCTGGAAGTTCTATCTCTACCGAATAAGAGACGCCGTTCAACTCTACAGTTGCCGTTTTCTCATCTATTTCTTGAACATCCGCCGAATATGGGGTTTCGTTAATCTTGAATTTGTAATTTTTCATTGTATATCGTACGTTTATTAATAAATCACTGTTCTGTTTAAATATTTTATTACCAATAAAATAACAAGAAATAAAAGCCGCTTTAACGCTATTTTAAATCAGTCGCAAAATTATACTTTATTTTAAACAAAAACTCCCATTTTTTACGATTTTTTATTTTTTTTTCTTTCCATTATTTTGTGTTAAAAAAAAGTTATTTTTGCAGTCCAATTTTACAGTAGAAAAATATTAGCAATGAAAAAAATATTAGCACTTATTTTCACCATTTTAACCCTTAGTTTTGCCTCTTGTGGCAAAAACTGTGTGTGTATTAATCCTGACGGAGATGTTACCGAAATGGATGTATTTTTCTTTGACGACTGTGCTAGCTACTCTACCGACGAGTTAGGCAACTGCAACTAATCATTATCATGAAAAAACTTCTCACTCTTCTTATTTTTTGCACAGGGCTCACCTGCGCTTTTTCACAAGGCTTTGAAATACAATTCACTAACGATTTAGTTGGGGATTCGATCGTGTTAAAAACTTTCAATTCGAAAAGCGAAACTTTCGAATTGAAGTATCAGTTCCCATTAAGCAATAATATGGTATTGCAGGGAGAAGAGTTTTTAGAGCCCAGTATATATGTTGTAGGGGTCGACTCGCTCTTGCTATTCGAAGTGATGATTTCCGAGAAAAAGAGACAAAAGTTCGACATCTCATTTTTAAAGGGGGAGGTATCTTTTACGAAGAGCAAAGAAAACATGGCCAACCAGGAGTTGCTTCAACTGCGCAAGCAATACGAGGCCGAATTAGCAAACATCGACAAGCGATTTGCACAACTACAACAATCTACTCTTCCTAAAGATTCGCTACAACCTATTATTGATTCTATTATTAGATCGGCAGAGCTGGTAATGGATCAACAAGATAGCGTTAGCAATGCTTTCGTTAAGTTGTACGATGGAATGTTATTATCGTCTGTTATTGCCTCTTCTAAAGAGGTAGCACGCCCTCCAAAAGAGATTTATGCCAACCGAGCTGCTTACCTTAACTATTTCTGTTCGCACCTTTACGATGATTTTGCGTGGCACGATGCACGGCTCCTTCGCACAGCTATCCCTTCGAATAAACACCGTGTTTTTGTACAGTCAACATTTCAAATCCCTACCGATACTGCCGTTGTTATAACCCAAAAAGCGGTAAAGGAGAGTATGGTAAACGAAGATATGTTCTACTTTTTCTTAGATTATCTTACCAAACACGTGGGCTCTTTCACCTCTAGATACCACGATGAACTACTCTACATTGCTGTTTTAAAGGAGGCACTTACCTACCCTAACCTCAACATTGCGCGCAAAGGGCAGTACGAATATCAACTTTCAATTCTCGATAAAAACCATGCAGGCGACATGGCACCAAACTTTACTATGAAAATGAGCACCAACGATACCATAGAGCTCTACGACATAGAAGCCGAATATATGATTCTTTACTTCCAAAACCCCGACTGCCCCACATGCGCCGAACTATTAGCCACTATGGAGACCATGAACACATTACAAAATGCCGTTCATGAAGGGAGAATAAAAGTAGTAACCGTTTTCTTTGAAGAGGATGAAAGCTATTGGCAAAGATACCTAAAAGAGAAAGCCAGCCCAAAATACCTACACGGCTGGAACTACGATTTGAGCATTGATAAAAACAAACTATACAACACCCATTATATCCCTATGATGATGTTTTTAGATAAAGACAAGAAAATTATAAAAAAAGATTTACTATCGAACGAAATTGAGCGATGGCTCAAGCATGTAGGTCTGTAGTTATCTGTTTTAAATATAAAAAATGAGCTATATAGAATTTGATAAAGAACAACTGGTAAATATTAACTTTTCGAAATCGAGGGAGATTTTGAGATGCAGTAAGTCGGGGTCGTTTGCAAACACCACCTTATTAGGTCTTAACACGCGCAAATACCATGGGTTGTTTATTGTTCCTCAGGATCATCTTGATCAAGAACGACACCTTTTAGTTTCGAATTTAAATGAAACCATTATTGTAGATGGGTTAGATTTTCGCATCGGGATTCACCAATACAAGGGGGGGGTACTCGATCCGAAAGGGAACAAATATCTACAAAAATTTACTGCCGACATCCTTCCTACCTTTCATTATAGAGTAGGAAAGATATATTTTACCAAAGAGTTGCTTCTTTGTAATAAAAGCGACACCGTATTAATAAGGTATACTTTCGACAACGAAGTGGAAGCGGCCAAAATACAGTTTGCTCCGTTACTGGCATTTCGTCAAATTCACAAACTCACTCACAAAAACGAGACGGCCAACACCGATTATAAGATAACCGAGAACGGCGTTTCTTTCTGTCTTTACGATGGCTATACCCCTGTTTACTTGCAAACTTCGGAACCGATGAAGTACGAGCATGCTCCATTATGGTACCAAGATTTTGAATATGAAGAGGAGCTAAAAAGGGGCTACGATGCGCACGAAGACCTTCTTAACCCTGGCAAACTCACAGTGGAGATGAAAAACAAAGAGATTTACCTTTGTATTAGCACCGAGCCTATGAATCCGACCGATATCCCTACCCTCTTTCAACACGAGTTGGCACATAGGGAGACACGCTCTACCTTCCAAAACTGTTTGTTAAATGCTGCCGACCAGTTTATTGTTACGCGTAACGGAAAAACATCGTTAATGGCGGGCTACCCTTGGTTTGGGCGTTGGGGGCGCGATACCTTTATTGCCCTTCCAGGCATTACGTTGGCTACCAATAAACCCGAACTATGCAAAACCATTATGGACGATATGTTGGGAGAGATGCAAGATGGTCTCTTCCCTAACATTGGCGTGGGGGAAAAGGCTGCCTACAACTCGGTAGATGCACCTCTCTGGTTTATAAGAACATTACAACAGTATACCAACTATACACGTAGCTCCAAAAAGATATGGGAAGAGTATGGCGATGTTATCAAATCAATACTCTATGCGTATCGCAATGGAAAATTGCAACATATTAAGATGTTAGAAAACGGGTTGGTGTATGCCGGTGGCGAAGGGCTAGCACTTACGTGGATGGATGCCGTTATTGACGGCGTGCCTGTTACACCGCGCACAGGTTGCCAAGTAGAGATTAACGCACTGTGGTATAACGCTGTTAAATTTGCCATTGAAGTGGCCGAATTGGCAGGCGACCAACCATTTATTGAGGATTGGGAAAAACTTATGAAAGCGTTTCCTACTGTTTTTAAAGATACTTTCTGGTCGAAAGAGCTGG
>CAYJOY010000066.1:8076-8929 GCA_964371885.1 uncultured Lentimicrobiaceae bacterium
ATTACTTACCGAGAAAGGTTTGCGCACCTTATCGCCCAACGACCCACAATACAAACGCACCTACGGTGGCACTCAGGCCGAGCGCGACGCCGCCTACCATCAAGGCACATGTTGGCCGTGGTTGCTAGGACCATTTGCCGAAGCCATGGTGAAAGTTTATGGAAAAGATGCCTACCCTTGCTTAGAAAAATTATACTACAACTTCGACTCATGTATGAAAGATTATGGCATTTCTACCATTGCAGAGGTGTGCGACGGGGCACCCCCGCATAAGCCGAATGGGTGTATTTCGCAGGCGTGGAGCGTATCAGCTGTGCTGTATATCCAGTATTTACTGGCAAAAAAAAATAAATTGTAACAATTGTTGAAATAACTGGCAAAATATGTGTATATTTGCCAGTTTTCTTTTTAAAAAAATATTAACCAAAAAATATGTAAAATTAATTATTCACTAAAACTTAAAAATTATGTTTAAAGGACAACCCAAGGGACTAATCGGCGCGGCACTCGCAAATATGGGCGAGCGTTTCGGATTCTACATCATGATGGCGATCTTAGTTCTATTTTTACAAGCAAAATTTGCTTTAGATGGCCCTACAGCAGGGATCATCTACTCCGTTTTCTACGGTTTAATCTATGTATTAGCACTTGCTGGTGGCTTAATTGCCGACAAAACCAAAAAGTACAAACAAACAATCCTCGTGGGTCTTATCCTCATGGCGGTTGGTTACGTACTCATTGCTATTCCAACACCAACACCTGTACCTAACAAAGCGCTATACCTAACACTAACATGCTTAGGGCTTTTTGTTATTGCTTTTGGTAACGGTCTTTTCAAAGGAAACCTTCAAGC
>CAYJOY010000067.1:0-279 GCA_964371885.1 uncultured Lentimicrobiaceae bacterium
CTTCGTAGTGGCTTCTGGATGCAGAAATGCCTTCGTAATTAGATGGGATATAAATGGGCTCGTCGGTGCCGTATAGAATGATATTAATTATTTCATTGGCAATGTTAGCAATGGGTTCGTCGAGGCTGAAATGGTATTTAGCAGCCAATGCGTTAATTTGCTTAAAAGCGGTTGAGTTTTTCGCTTCTCCCAATGGCGCAACCCCCCCTTGATTTATAGATTTATTAGGGTCTGGAATGATTTTTTTAAGGTCAACTTCGGTAACGTATCCTAGCCCCG
>CAYJOY010000067.1:289-8906 GCA_964371885.1 uncultured Lentimicrobiaceae bacterium
GGACAGGCGCCATAAGGTGAGTTGAACGAGAATGTGTTAGGTTCCGGTTCTGGATAGGAGATGCCCGTGGTAGGGCACATTAAGAACTTACTATAATTCTTCAGGTCGTTGGTAGCCACATCTAAAATGCAAACGGTTCCTTTCCCTTGTTGCAGCCCTGCGCGAATGCTGTTGGTGAGGCGCTGACCTGAGGTCTCTTTAATGGTAAGCGAATCAATAACCAACTCAATGTCGTGAATTTTGTAACGGTCGAGTTGTAGATTGGCTGATAATGTTTTAACTTGTCCATCAACACGCACTTTGGTATACCCTTTTTTACGCATCCCTTCAAAGAGCTCTTTATAGTGTCCTTTACGCCCCCGTATAAGAGGTGAAAGGATGATGATGTTTTTGTTGTTAAACTGAGTTTTAATAAGTTGCAGCAGCTCTTTCTCGGAGTAGCTCACCATTTTTTCTCCTGTTTCGTGCGAGTAGGCGGTGCTTACCCGGGCATAAAGTAAACGGAGAAAGTCGTAAATTTCAGTAATGGTACCTACTGTAGAACGGGGGTTCTTATTCACCGTTTTCTGTTCAATAGAAATTACAGGGTTTAAGCCTGTAATTTTATCTACATCGGGATGCTCAATATTGCCAACAAATTGGCGTGCATACGAAGAGAAGGTCTCCATATATCTACGTTGACCTTCTGCGTATATAGTATTAAATGCGAGCGACGATTTGCCGCTCCCACTTAATCCTGTAATAACTATGAGTTTATTATGAGGTATTTCTACCGTAATATCTTTGAGATTATTCTCCCTAGCGCCAGTAACAACAAGACGATCTTCAATGATTGTGTTTTCGTTCATTTTTTCTGGCTATTAAGAAGTTATATTCCGTTCTCAATCATATCGAGATGCCCTTTGCTAATAGCTTTAGCGTGGCGTAGGTAATGGCGAACAGAAGCAGTAAGGGTGCATTCTTCGTTGCCTTCGCTGCGCATTGCATCGAAAATAAGGAGGTATGTCATAATAATATGGGCTGCCATTTCAACTAAGCGGCGAGCGTGGAAATCGAGAGCATCTGCACTTTCCATTTTTTTCACGAGTTCGCTAGCATGTTCGTAATCGGCAAACATCGCTTTTAAGATAGATTGTAGCGGAGCAAACTCTGGCGATAATTCTCTCTCTTCAAACGATTTAATAAGGTTAGAGTAAGAGCCGTTTACCACCGATCGGATAGCAGCCACCACTTGTAGCTGTGTGGTTCCTTCATAAATGGTAGTAATTCTAGCATCGCGGTACATTCGCTCTACTGGGAAGTCTTTCATGAAGCCAGTGCCACCGTGCACTTGCACTGCATCGTAGCAAATTTGGTTACAATACTCGCTCGACATCATTTTCAACATAGGTGTTAAAGCGTCGGCAAGACGGTTGTAAAATTTCATCTCAGCACGCTCTTCTGGTGCAAGCGTGCGCTCTTTCGCAACCTCTTGCAAAAGTTTGTACATATCTACACATCTGGCTGTTTCGTATAATATAGAACGAGCAGCATCGGTTTTAGCACGCATCAAGTCTAACATCTCTTTTACAGAAGCAAAATGAATGATAGATTTTCCGAACTGCTCTCTTTCGTTAGCATATTTAAGCGCTTCTAAATAGGCAGCTTCCGAAATTCCTACCGATTGAGCACCAACGCCTAAGCGGGCACCATTCATTAACGACATAACATATTTAATAAGCCCTAAGCGTCTTTCTCCAATAAGTTGTGCAGGAGCATTTTTGAATACAAGTTCGCAAGTTGGCGACCCTTTAATCCCCATTTTGTTTTCTACACGACGTACAATTACCGCATTGTCTGCTTTGTCGTATACGAAATAAGAGAGTCCGCGACCATCTTGAGTCCCCTCTTCAGAGCGAGCAAGCACCAATTTAATATCGGCATCGCCATTGGTAATAAACCTTTTTACTCCGTTAAGTCTCCAGCAGTTGCTCTCTTCGTCCCAAGTAGCTTTTAACTGTACTGCTTGTAAGTCGGAGCCAGCGTCGGGCTCTGTTAAGTCCATCGAACATGTTGCCCCCTCGTTAATACGTGGCAAGAACTCCTCTTTTATTTTGTCAGAGGCAAATTCGTGGATGGTTTCTGCGCAATCTTGTAACCCCCAAATATTAGCAAAACCGCCGTCGGCACGCGATACTAACTCGGCAGCCATTACGTATGGCACCATTGAAAGGTTCAAACCGTTGTATTTGTAAGGAAGCGACATCCCGAAAAGCTTGGCATCGGTAAGCGCCTGAATGTTCTCTTTTGTACCATCGGCATATACCACGCGACCATCTTCTACACGTGCTCCTTGATGGTCAACACTTTCTGCATTAGGGGCAATAATTTCTCCGCAAATTTCTCCTACTATCTCTAACACTTTCTCATACGAGTCTATGGCATCTTCCAAATCGATAGGTGCAATAGCAACCGTTTTCGAAAATTGAAAGTTGTCCTCCTTAAGGTTAACAATACGCTCCATTAAAGGATGAGAAAGTTGCAGTTTTAGTGCTGGATTATCTGTATAAAAATTACTCATAATGGTTTTTATTTTTTTAAATAACTTAATTTCAATAATTTATAAATATGTACATAGGTACAACAAAATACAACGTTGTTTTTTGCAAAATATTTTGTGAGGAGGATTATTTGGCCTTGAGCTTTGGGCGAAGTGCTATGGACTGTAAAGGCAACGCGGCGTTACCCCTATAAACTATTCGAGTATGTTTTGCATTGGGTTCTGCTATATTTTTGCACCACTTCAACCTCCTAGTACCATTTTTATTGTTGTATTTGTCTTTTAGGTAAAACTAAGATCTCACCTTTAACAAAAAATGGTATCTTCGCATGTTCATAAAAACATGCTAAATATTTACCTTAGAATAAAAAAATGAAAGAAAAAACCTCTTTTTTGTACGGCATTTTATACCTATCTACATTGTTGCATATCTTTCCTTTGGCACACACTTTAGGAACTTTTTTGGCAGCATTTTCAAGGCTTACCGTATTATTCCCCATCGTTTATCTTTTGGGGATGATGCTTCTGCTCTTTCTTCTTTTTAAGGATAGAATTATAAATATAAAATTAACGGCCCCATTGTTTGTAGCTATTTTATTGACTCCTATCATATTTAACATGGCGTTCTCTTTTATTCCTTTGCCAAGATTTATTTATTTGGAGGAAAATGCGGTGGATATGCATTTTATACCTACAATTATTCGCATCTTTTTTATGACGAGTATAGCTGTGCTTGCGTATTGCAGGTGCAGGCTTCCCTTGTTGCAAAATAACAATAATAATGATCTCATTTCGGGGAATAGCATAGATGAAAAATCTTTTTACCGAGGAGTAGCTTGTTATATGTTTGTATTTCAGATTTTTGTTTTTATAGCTCGCATGGGTAAGATCATCACAAAAATGGCTAATGTAAATATAGGGGTAGTGTTGTTTTTTGTAGCCATTGTTGTAACACTTGTATTGTTAATAAAGACTATTTCGAGAAAGAACTATAATATAGCTCCTAATGCCTTAGCGATGGCAATTACAGTGCTAATGATATTTTTTAATGGTTATACAAATGACATATATGTAGAGATGGATTATGCCTATCTTGCGGCATTGCAAGCGTTTCCTGGTCTCTGCACTTACGTGCTTGTTATTATTGCGTTTGTTTATTACCGTAGATCTTTAAAGGCGGAGAAGAGTTTGAGTTCGGAAAATTTCTTATAAGTGTTTAATAAATTCGAGCGAAAGCCCAGTAGCTTTTGCAATTTTTTCACTAGAAACGGCGAGCGACTTTAATTCTTTAGCTATGGATATTTTCTCTTCTTGCTTTCCTTCAGCATGTCCTTCAGCGTGTCCTTCAGCGTGTCCTTCAGCGTGTCCTTCAGCATGTCCTTCTCTAATGGCACTGTTGTATAGTGTGTTTTCAATACTTACCCCATCCCAAAAACTTTCATAGAAATATAGCTCATCTTTTGTAAAAGCCGATTCCATCAATAGCTTGCAAGCCTTTGAAGTTTCAGGATTCGATAACAATTCAGGATCAATAATTTCAGTATTATCCTCGATTTCAGTGAGAAAGCGCAGCCATAATGCGCGCATCCTTTGTTCTTTAAAGTTTTGAATTTTAAATTTAGGAAGCTCAATAAATACGAGATGTAATCCTTTAATGATTTTGTCGGTGTATTTATTATGAACCATATTAAAGAAATGATAACATTCCTCAATATCAGGATAAACCACCGAATTCACTAAATTTAAAGAGTAAACAGGCTTTAGCATTTTGTAATCGACCCCTTGTTCGCTTTGATAAACGTAAGCTTTGCTTGCATTAAACATCACGCGAGCTGCAAATTCGGCACTCCATCGAATTTGCATCTCAACCAAAAACTGTCGCTTCTTTTGATCAGTACATGCAACATCTACTACGCTGAATTTTCGCAGTGGGTTATCAGGAACTTGTTCTGGGCTTTGATATTCAATTTTGATAATTTGCTCATCGTCAGCCAACGGGAGCATCGCATTTAAAAAACTGATTAAAAGGTCTTTGTGTGAACCAAAAATTTTTTTGAAGGTGAGGTCTGCCCTCGGATCTAGATACTTCATAAGTAATATGAGTTAAGAATTAATAACGCGACAAAAATACAACTTTTTTTTAATAATAAGATAGTCTAATTAACATTTTTTCAAATAGATAGAGTGATTGAAAATGTACATTTTTGGAGAAAAAAGGGAAGGATTATTATAAAAAAGGGCAAAACATGATATTTGTGGCAGTTCTTCTGTGAAAAAACTACTATTTGTGACAGTTTTATATTTTAAAGATTTGTTCAAGTCTCTTAAAAAACAGCTGATAGAGAGGTTTTTAAGTGCGAAATGAGAAAGGGGCGTCCGCAATTCCTACAGCAGCATGCGGCTGCAGGAACGGCAATTCTCGCTTTTTTGTGGAGTCCCCGCTTCACAGCGTGAAGCGCTTCCCCCAATAGTACTTAATTTTCCGCACCCGAATCTCGTCGGCAACGAGTCGCTTTTGCCCTTCATCGTAAATAAAATCAATGCGTTGTGTCCAGTTGTTGTGTCTGTCGTAGGTGTATTGGTGTTCTTTGTGGTAGATGCGGACGCCCTCGCCGTTATAGTGTACCTCTTTTATCAATAAGTCGTTTTCGTTGTAGGTGAGCTCGTCGGTTTGGGTAATAACGCCCGCTCCGTTGTGCCATATTTCTTTAATAAGAATGCCGTACTTTTTGAAAAAGCGGATGCGATCTTCTTTCAATTCTCCATTTTGCCAGGTTCTGTACCACAGTTTTACTACATAAGTCCCAGAACTATCATACTCATACATGCTAGAATTAGCAAGTTGTCCGTTTTTATATTCTTCTTGTAGCGTTATTTTTCCTAAGTAGTCGTGTTGGATAATGGTTTTCAAATGTTCATCAGGACTGAATTCATTCTGTTCTACTATCCGACGATCAATATCGTATTTTGTTTCTGTTCGCCAAAGGGTGTCTTCGTTATCAATGCTTACACTAAGTGTATCGTAGCCGTGTTCATTATAGAAGTAATATACAGTATTGTAAGGTCGATTATCAAGTTTTACAATCTTTCCATCTTCGTTATAGTCACACTTTGCTTCGCGGCCGTATTGCCATTCATAAGTAGTCATAACCATTTGATTTCGATCGTTGTATTGGTATATTTCAGACGTATATTCGTCTCGAGATTCATCAACACGTATTTTTTCTATGAGATACCCTTTCCTGTTGTAAACGTATTTATAATTTAAAAATTCATCATATTCATCAATATCTAGTAATTGATTTGTGATCATTTCTCCTTTCACGATTTTCCCATTCTGTTCAGTGGCTTTATAATGTTCTGTATATAACTCTTTCAACTTCCCTTCTTTTAAGAAAAATGCCATAGTGAAAGGGGATTGGGCATAGCTCATTGTAGCAATGAGCAACAAGAGGGTGGCGATGTGGTATTTTTTTGCCATGAACTTACTTTTGGATTTTGAAGCGCGAAGATACGGAAAAATTAGCAATTGGTAGTTAGCAATTAGCAATCATTAGGAAGTTCTTTATTGATGTTATGTCGTCGTCTTTCTAGCAGCAGCATGCATGCCGAAACAAGTTCAGTATGACGTACGGCAATTCTCGCTTTTTACTCTGCTGATTCACCGATTCACCGAGTTACTACATCACCACATCATTAATAATACTGTATCTCCCGAATCTCCATCTCACTTGGAACTAATTTTTGTTGCTTCTCATCGTAAACAAAATCAATGCGTTGAATCCAGTTGCCGTAACTGTCGTAAGTGTATTGTATTTGTTTGAGTGACCTTGTTATGTTGGGATTTCGGTCAACAATGTCTATGATAGGGCAGCGGTCTAATCCTTCAACGTGGTACTTGTTCACTTTTGTTACATTGTTGTATGCGTCGTATTCGTACTCGTTTTTTTCAATAAGGGAGTCGTTGCTATCATATTCGATTTTGGATAAGAGCAATTCATCTTTGTTGTATAAATACTTGTATGTTCTTATGTAAAGCGAGTCTAAATAGGATGTGGTAATCGTCTTTGTCTTTTCGCAACTTCCATCTTCATGGTGAATAAAAGTGCTTTTAACCGTAGGATTTGAGCAGTCGGAATATGCTCTTTCCTTTTTTAGAAGATAGGTTCCAGTTTCATCATATTGATAAGTTTCGCATTCTTTAGTCATTCCATCATCAATATACTCGTATTTTATCTTATTGTTCCACTTGTCGTATTCGTAAATATAGATGCTTTCACTTATGGTTGGTTCTTCTAGGTATTCATCATAGAAATATCTCCCTATTTTTTTTAATAGGTTACTATTTTCGTCGTAAACAAATTGGTGGGTAGTAGATTTTTCGAGGGGTTGAAAGGCATAATCTCTGGAGTGTGCTTCAACATAGGTTATGTTTCCTTTGCGGTCGAATTCCATAATCTCAGTTTTCTTGAGGTTCAATTTTTTTCGAGTAGTACCGTCGTATAGAAACTTTTTCATTCGCAGTTTACTCCTTTTTTTTACAATACACAACGTAGTATCTCTCTCGTTCATTCTTATAGATTGCACTTCTCGTCCCTGCTTATTATATTTATAGCGATCCATTTCTGCAATTTTTCCATGTATTCCTATTTTTATGCAATTTAATGGCTGCCCATTTTTATTGTATTGGTAGTAATAGCCCGTACACCCCCGAAACGAGGAGACAGCGGTATCTCCTTTCACAATTTCTCCATTAACTTCTATAGCTTCGTACAGCGAAGAGTGGATAGATTTAACATGCCCATCCATTTTTTTGATGGCCTCATAGTCGATTGGCGGGTACAGCTGAGCAGTGCAAATGGAGGAAATAAGGAACAGCATAAAGGAAATAAGGTGTTTTTTTGCCATGGTGAAGAGGGTTGGTTATTATGACGCGAAGATATGGAATAATTTCAATTGTTATTATTGTGCACTGTGTAACCGCGAGAAACACCCGTCGCCGAGGTTTAGTTTTTTGATAATAATGTAAATAAGAGGCAAAAATGCTGGAATTTCATGCAATTTTTCTGTTTATACTGTTCATAACTTTATGCAAAACAGACCTGTTTTTCAGTTTTGTTTTTTGTTATAATACTGAAATATAGAAATATACAATAATGATAAAAAAAATCGCGGCAAATGTTTTTGTATCAAAAAAAATTATATTTTTGCAACCCGAATTTAAAAGACAAGAAAATGAAAAAAGATATCCATCCAAAAGAGTACAGAGCAGTTGTTTTTAAAGATATGTCTAACGAGTATGCTTTCTTAAGTAAATCTACAGTTAACACAAAAGATACAATTGTTTGGGAAGATGGGAAAGAGTATCCTCTAATCAAGTTAGAGATTTCTAACACTTCTCACCCATTTTTCACAGGAAAAATGAAATTGGTTGACACCGCTGGTCGTGTTGATAAATTCCGTAGCAAATATAAAAAATACGCTGAAAAGAAAGATTAATTATTTTCTTTTCCTAGTTAATATAACAAAAGGGTTGGGTAATTTCAATCCTTTTTTTGTTATACTTAAAATTAGGGCCCTGTAGTTCAATGGATAGAACGAAAGTTTCCTAAACTTTAAATTCGGGTTCGATTCCCGGCGGGGCTACAATTCAAAGTACAATATTTTATAAATTGATCACAAACAGATGAAATTAGGAACATTCTCAGTAAGTCTTTCGGTTAAAGATATTCATCAATCGAAAGCGTTTTACGAAAAATTAGGATTTGAAGCCTTTAGTGGCAATATTGAGCAAAACTGGTTAATTATGAAAAATGAGAATACCGTAATTGGCTTGTTTCAAGGAATGTTTGAAGGAAATTTAATGACCTTTAACCCAGGCTGGGACGGAAACGCGCAAGAGGTAAACCCTTTTACAGATGTTAGAGAGCTCGAAGCCAATTTAAAAGCGAATGAAGTTCCATTTGTTTTAGAAACAGATCCATCTGTTAAAGAGGGGCCCGCTAGCTTTATGATTACCGATCCAGACGGAAATGTAATTTTAGTAGACCAACATCGCTAATACCCAAGAAGAGGGTT
>CAYJOY010000068.1:0-8720 GCA_964371885.1 uncultured Lentimicrobiaceae bacterium
CATGGCACTTCCTATCGTAATAAGAACAACAGAAGAGGCTTTAAAACAGATAGACTCAAGCTACCGTGAGGGAAGCTTAGCGCTAGGGGCTACAAAACTGCAAACCATCAGTAAGGTAATATTACCAATTGCTTTTCCCAACATTATTACCGGACTTATCCTTTCTATAGGCAGAGTATCGGGCGAAACAGCCCCTATCATGTTTACCGCTGTTGCCTACTTCTTACCCAAACTCCCTAGCTCTATCTTCGACCAGGTAATGGCACTCCCTTATCACTTATATGTACTCGCAACATCGGGCACCGACCTAGAAGCCTCGAGAACTATGGCCTACGGTACAGCATTCGTTTTGGTAATGATTGTACTCATCCTTAACTTAACAGCAAATATGATTAGAAATCATTTTGTGAAAAAAAATAAAATCAATTAGAAATAAAAAAAACAAATATAAGAATGTATAGCATAGAAGTAAAAAACCTTAATTTTTATTATGGCGACTTTCAAGCAATTAAAAATATAACCATGAATATTGATAAGCAGACGGTTACTGCTATCATTGGCCCATCGGGATGTGGAAAATCTACTTTTTTAAGACTTTTTAACAGAATGAACGACCTTATTCCTAACACAAGGTTAGAGGGCGATGTGATTATTGATCATGAAGACATTTACAAAAAAGAGTTATTTGTAGATGAGTTAAGAAAAAAGGTAGGGATGGTGTTTCAAAAGCCCAATCCGTTTCCTAAATCTATTTTCGACAACGTTGCTTACGGGTTACGTGTTAATGGGGTAAAGGACAAAAAGTTTATTGAAGAGCGCGTTATCACATCGTTACAGCAGGCAGCCCTTTGGAATGAGGTAAAAGACAAACTCAAAAAATCGGCATTTGAACTCTCGGGCGGGCAACAGCAACGCCTTTGCATTGCCAGAGCCATTGCCGTAGAGCCTAGTATTATTTTAATGGACGAGCCCGCATCGGCACTCGATCCTATATCTACGGCTAAGGTAGAAGAACTTATCCATCAATTAAAAACAGATTATACCATTGTTATTGTAACGCACAACATGCAACAGGCTGCTAGGGTAAGCGATAAAACCGCATTCTTTTACCTTGGCGAACTGATTGAGTACAGGACGTTTTGGTTAAGATAAAAAACCTCTCTTTTATTAATAATTAAAAAAACATAACCTATGAATATCGATAACAGACTACATCAGTTAAAAAACTCGCTCAACGAAATGTGGGTTTTAGTAGACAAACAATTAAAAAAAGCGGAGTTTGCATGGACCCACTTCGACAAAGACGCTGCCTACGAAGTGGTGTCGCGTGAAAAAAAGGTAAACGCACTCGAACTAAAAATAGATGCAGAATGCGAGGTTTTTATTGCCACACACAACCCTGTGGCAGTAGACTTAAGAATGTTGCTTTCTATCTTGAAAATTAACAATAATTTAGAGAGAATTGGCGACTTTGCCGAAAACATTGCACGCTTCGTTATTAAAAACCAAACAGGAGTTATAGATGCGAACTTAGCAAAAGCACTAAAAACAGATGAGATGAAGAACACCATTAGAGAAATGATGGACATCTCGTTAAAAGGGTGGAATGACGAGAGCTGCACCGTAGTAAGTAAAATTTTTAGCATGGACGATATTGTTGATGATATTAACAAAAACTCCGTTGCTACCCTCGCTAAATATATTGAAACAAACCCTAATAGCACTGCCGAAATGTTGCATCTCAACACCTTAATTCGTCGTTATGAACGAATTGGCGACCGAATTAGCAACATTGCCGAGAATATATGTTTCTTTGTAGATGCAAAAGAGCTAAGACATCAAGAAAAAATGGAGAAAAAATCGTAAGCGCGCCCCATTTTTAACATCTTCTTTATTGGTTATTATTGACTCGAAAATTAAATATAAAGCAATTTTTCTATAGGAGAATTATTAGAAGTCTTCTATATTATATTAAAAAAAATTGCTTTATATTTGCCGCACGAAAAAAACAATTAAAACCGATAAAAATATGATGAAAAAATTACTTATTCTTGTTGCATTTCTAACCTTTGCAACGGCGCAAGCGGCTCCTGGTGATACCACTTGGGTGCAAACATTCTCATTCGACGAACCTCGTCAAGCTTCATGGACTTGGAAGCATGGAACCTTCGATTTTAACATCGACACTACCCTATCCTACGAGAAAGTGTTAATGTATTACAAAATTAAATGCGACCCCGCACAAAGCCCTGCTTGTGGAGAGTGGGACTTTTTGGTACATACCCTGCTTAACGAAACTATTGGAGTAGATACCGCCAACAACCCTATTTACCGCCGTTGGGAATTAGGAAAATACATTACCCCTTATGGTAATGGCCTCAGTTTAGGCGAGGGGTGGACTTTTATTTACGATGTAAGCGATTTCGCACCTCTTTTGAGAGATTCTGTATATTTACAAGATATGAATTTCCAAGAGATGATAGACATTAAATTTGCTTTTATTGAAGGAACACCTGTTCGTAACCTAGTAAAAACCATTCAAATATGGCAGAGAGATGTTTATCTGTCAAGCTATAACGACATTATTAGAGACACCACCATTCAGCTTCCTGCCAATGTAGAGCAGGTAAAACTGCGCTCTACTGTAACAGGTCATGGTTTCGACAACCCTAGCAATTGCGCCGAATTTTGCCCTAAAACACATGCTGTACATGCCAATGGAACGCCTATTAAAAGTTGGCAAATTATTGAAGGTTGCGCCAATAACCCTATGTATCCACAAGGTGGTACTTGGGTATACGACCGCGCTGGGTGGTGCCCTGGAACTCCAGGAACCACTATCGAAACAGATCTTACCCCTTATATCCAAAACCAATCTATTAACTTTAAATATGATGTAGAAAACCCTGGAGAAGATGGATACTATAACATGCACATTGAATTAGTACTTTACGAAGGAATTAACCAAACCGTAGACGCAACTGTACAAGATGTATTTGCCCCTACCAACGACCCGCTACACAGCAGAAGAAACCCTACTTGCTTAAATCCTACTGTTGTTATTAAAAACATTGGGTCCGATAACCTTCAATCGGTAAATATTAAATTTGGAATCAGAAACGGATCGGGCAACGACTTCACCGAGCAAATTTTTGCATGGGAAGGGAACCTTGGATTTATGGAAAGAGATACCGTAGAATTACCTGTACCTAACTGGACAGTGATTACCGAAGAAGAGGGACGTTTCTTTGTAGAGCTTGTCCAACCTAATGGCGCCGAAGATCCAACACCATACAACAACCGTGTAGAGACTACTTTTGAAATGCCTGCAAAATACAACTGGGACACTTTCCAAGTCTATTTAAAAACCAACCACCGCTCGTTCGAAACAGAATGGGATATTACAGGGCAATGGGGTGTAGTGGCTTCGCAAGCGAGCTCCGAGTTAACAGTAAATACCATTTATACAACTCCGGTGGTACTTACACCTGGTTGCTACAAACTACAAATTAGAGATTCGGGGCACGATGGCTTAAGATTCTGGGCCAACATGCCTCCGTATGGAAGTGGCACTTCTGGCATCTTCATCCTTAACCAATATGCACCCGAGCACAATGCAACACAACCTTATATTACTTTTAACCCCGACTTCGGTGCTGAGGCTACTGAGTTCTTCGCGGTAGAAACATTTGTAGGGATTGAAGAAAATAGCAGCCTCCACTTCGATGCTTACCCTAACCCCGCCAGCGATTTCATTAAAGTAGAAAGTAGCAGTTTTGCAGGCGAAGCGATAACCATTAAAGTATACGATATGTACGGTAAAATGGTATGGAGCCAAAGTAGCATTAACGAAACATCGGTTACTATTTCAGTGAAAAATCTTCCTAACGGATTATACATCGTGGAATGCACCGACAATCAGTCTCTTAAAGCTAGAAAAAAGATAGCTATTCAACGATAAAACATGGATAGTTACATTGCCTTAGGGATTATGTCGGGCACTTCGTTAGATGGACTCGATTTAGCTCTATGTCGCTTTTGGCAAAATAATACAACAGCGTGGGATTTTTCACTATTGAAATCCCACGCTGTTGCCTATTCACGAGAGTGGCAGCAGCGTCTCCGAGAAGCGCACTTGCTGTCGGCTATCGATCATTTTATGCTAGAGCGCGATTTTACCCGTTACGTTATAGGCGAAGTACAAGCGTTCTTGAAAGAGGTGCAAACCCCTGTAACGTGCATTGGTTTTCACGGTCACACCATTTATCACCAACCCAACCAAGGAGTTACCGTGCAAATGGGCAACGGAGCACTACTCGCAACACACACACAAATTACTACCGTTTGCGACTTTCGGCGCAACGACTTGGCACTGGGAGGCGAAGGGGCTCCACTCGTACCTATTGGCGATAAGCTGCTCTTTAACAACAACAAACAAGCATGGCTTAATCTCGGAGGCATTGCCAACATCTCCTACGATAATAATGGGATAACTGCGGCTCACGATATCTGCTTCTGCAATATGTTGCTCAACACAATGTGCCACAGCGAAAATATCCTCTTTGATAAAGATGGGCTATTAGCCAGGAATGGGAAGATAGACCCACACCTTTTAGCATCGATGGAGGAAAAATTCTCTAAACAGATCCATAAAAAACAGTCGCTAGGGAAAGAACTGTTTGAGCAGTTTTATCCTGAAATCATCAAAAAAACAACCCATAATTTAAACCACGATTTACGGACTGCCGTTGAGCACATTGCCATCCAAATTTGTAAAGCAGTACCTAGGCATATTACCAAAACGATGGTTACTGGCGGTGGAGCGCACCACCAATATTTAATAGAGCGGATGAACGCTATGGGGGTACAACCGTTCGAAATTGCCCCGTCGCATATTATAGATTTTAAAGAAGCTATTATCTTCGCTTTCTTGGCCGTGCTCCGTTTACGTGGCGAAAACAATGCGCTGGCAACAGTTACCAAAGCTTGTAGAGACAGCTGCGGCGGCGCCATTTATGTGCCATAATCGATGTAAGAAAATCTAAAAAAATAGAACTTAAAAAACATGAAACGACTATTTATTGCCTTCGAAATAGAGTTAAACCCTTATTATACTTCTCTGTATGAAAAGATTAAAAAGGAATGCCCTCGCGACAATATTACGTGGACTCCTCCGCATCTACAACATGTTACCATACGCTTTATTGGGAAAACACCAGACGATAAAATCCCATTACTACAACAAGGGCTAGAGCAGATTGCCCAACAATTTTCCCCTTTTGAACTACAGGTAGACAAACTAGGAATGTTTGGCAGCAAATACCAACCGAAAATACTATGGTTGGGCTTCTCCGATTTTTCTCCTCTTAAGGAACTCTTCAAACCTATTAACCAACTCGTTATCGATATCGGACTTCCTGAAATGGAGGGAAACTTCGTCCCCCATCTCACCATTGGAAGAATAAGAATGATAGAAGATAAAAAACGTTTTATAGCCAAAATTCCTACGTGGCAACCAATAGAAAATCAGTGCTTTAAAATCAATTCATTTCAATTAATAAAAAGCAAACTCACGAATAAGGGACCTCTTTATACTATATTAAAAAAATATACGTTAAATTCAACATTTTCAGAGCTATAATTTCTGTTTAATCACTAAATAAAAGAAGCATATATATGGATCCATTTGAATACAATACTACTTGTAACGAACTCACTTGTAAAGAATATGGAAGGAATATTCAAAAAATGATAGGGGCACTTCACGAAATAGAAGACCGAAACATTCGCACCGAAGCGGCCAAAGCGGCCATAAAAGTAATGTCGCATGTAAACCCCGAAAACAAAGATAACGAAAAACTAGATACTTTGGCGCGCAATAACGAATCGGAGGCGTACTGGAGAAAACTCTGGGACCACCTCTTCATAATTGCAGGTAAAGAGCTAGATGTAGACGCCCCTTTCGAGAAACCCGAAATGGAAAAAATAGAAAAGGCAAAAGTTACATATACCTATAGCAAAGGGAAGATGGCCAACCGGTCGTATGGTCGACATATTGAAGATATGATAAAAGCCATTGCCGAACTTCCTGAAGAAGAACGAGACATGGCGGCACCTTTTGTGGCCAACCACTTTAAAAAAATCTATTTAACACATAATAAAAAATCGGTAGAAGATAGTACCATTATTGAGCAAGTAAAAGAGTTATCGGGAGGAAAAATTACCCTCCCAGAAGATCTTACTTTCGAATCTACAAAACAAATTTTAAAAACTGGGGCACCTGCTTCAACCACTACTTTTACCGACAATTATAGAAAAAAGGCACCTGCTTCTGCTAGAAAGAGACGTGCAAAAAAACATAAATAATGAGTATTATAGAAGTTAAGAATGTATACAAACAGTATGCTAATCATTTAGCTTTAAATGATGTAAGTTTATCTATTAACGAAGGTACTATTTTTGGGCTTTTAGGGCCTAATGGTGCGGGGAAAACCACCCTCATACGTATCCTTAACCAAATTACCGCTGCCGATAAAGGGGAAGTGCTTTTTAACGGAATGGCACTCAAAGGGAGCGACATAGAGGCGGTGGGCTACCTTCCAGAGGAACGCGGGCTTTATAAAAAAATGAAAGTGGGCGAACAAGCACTATACCTCGCGCAACTCAAAGGGCTCTCTAAAAAAGAGGCGTCGCAACGGTTAAACTACTGGTTTCAGAAGTTAAACCTCGATAGCTGGTGGGATAAAAAAATAGAAGAACTCTCGAAAGGGATGCAACAAAAAATTCAGTTCATTACTACTGTACTCCACGAACCAAAGTTGCTTATTTTAGATGAACCATTTAGCGGTTTCGACCCTATTAATGCCAATATCTTAAAAGAGGAAATTTTGGAACTGAAGCAAAAAGGGACAACCATTATCCTCTCTACCCACAACATGAACTCGGTAGAGGAAATTTGCGATGAAATTGCCCTCATCAACCAATCGCGGGTGGTACTTAACGGAAGCGTTAATGAATTACGCCAGCGATTTAAAGAACATATATTCAAAGTAACATTGCAAAGCAACGCTGCAGAAACAATGATGCAAAACAACGACATCTACTCCATCTTAAATATCCAGAAACAAGATAATAAAATAGATTTACGTCTTCAACTTCAAGATAATAAAACAGCAAACGATGCGCTCGCCCACTTCATAACCTTGGGCACTATTACCCACTTCGAAGAACTGTTACCTACTATGAATCAGATTTTTATACAACAAGTTAAAGAAACACAACTATGAGTAAAATAGGAATTATTATAGGAAGAGAATATTGGACGCGCGTAAAGAAAAAGTCGTTCATTATATTAACAATACTAGCACCTATCCTTTTTGCTACCATTATTATAGTACCCGCATACGTAGCAAAATCGTCGATGGAGAAGGAGATGAACATTCTTGTTGTAGATGACAACGATTTGTTTATCAACAAATTTGAAGACAATGCCATGACGAAATACTCCTATCGTTCGGGCAATATTGAGGTGATTAAAGAAGAAGCATTGGGAAATGGATTCGATGTTGTGCTTCACATTCTTGAGCTTAGCGATGCTGTGAGGGGGAATCTATACTTTGAAAAAGAGCCCTCTATTACTTTTAAATCGAAAATAGAGAGCCAAATGGACAAGGTTATTTTCGATAAAGTGTTAATAGATAGTTTCAATATCGATCCTGCTAAGTTTGAACATATTAAGGCCATAACTAAGTCGTCTATAGCTCCTATTAAAATAGATGAAGCGGGCAACGAGCAAGAAAGTTTTGCAGAAATTACTCAAATTATGGGGATGGTTTTCGGAATGATTATCTATTTCCTCATCTTTTTATTCGCGTCGCAAGTGTTGCGTGGTGTATTAGAAGAAAAAACCAACCGTATTGTAGAGGTGCTTATCTCGTCGGTAAAACCTATGCAACTCATGGTAGGTAAAATAGTAGGTATTGCGCTGGTAGGGCTCACCCAATTCGCACTGTGGCTCGGTTTCACTTTTATTATCCTTGCCGTTATCAATATCTTTGGAATTTCCACTTCAACCGACATGCCCGAAATTCCGACATCGCTATTTGCCGACATACAAAATTTCTTCCCAGTCTCGTTCGCCGAACTTATCCTCTGCCTCCTGTTTTACTTCTTTGTTGGCTACCTTACTTACTCGGCACTATTTGCCGCTGTGGGTGCCGCCGTCGATACTGAAGCCGACTCTCAACAATTTGTCTTCCCGGTTACCATACCACTTATCCTTGCTATTGCGCTACTCGTCCCTATCTCTACCGACCCAAGCAGTCCGCTCGCCGTATGGATGTCGATGATACCTCTCACCTCGCCCATTGCTATGATGATACGCCTCCCCGCCGGAGTGCCTCTCTACGAACTACTCGCCTCTATGGCCATCTCTATCGTATTCCTTATAGGGGTGATTTGGTTTGCCGCTAAAATTTATCGTACTGGAATTCTAATGTACGGAAAAAAAATCTCTTATACCGAACTTTTTAAATGGTTGAAATATTAAAAACAAACAAATAAAAATCACAACAATATGAATATCACAAAATTAGACCAAGTAATTGAATTAGTAAAATCGAAATCGAAAAAGAGACTTGTGGCAGCATTTGCTAACGACGACCACACTATTGAGGCGGTAAACCACGCTGTAGAGATGGGTATTGTAGATGCTACCTTAG
>CAYJOY010000069.1:0-1930 GCA_964371885.1 uncultured Lentimicrobiaceae bacterium
CAACTTTATATTCGCAGCTTCGTTGCGTGCAGGTATTAAAATGGAGAGGAAAAGTTCGCGCTGAAGTTCTCCTTTAGGCAATCGTTGTGATAACAATAGGTTTAACGAGACATTGAGAAACTGCCAAATAAGAAATAAAAACGCAATTACACTTAAAACCACTCCCATTTTGTCGTTACATTTATGTAAATAGAAAAATAAGTAAAAAGAAGAGAAATTGTGCCACAAATACAGGTATGGCCATTGAATTTTTTGTATTAATACGTAGCAAGACAAGCGTGGCAATGCAGATGGTGCCAATAAGCCACCAAGCACCATAGTTACGAAGAGGGATCACCTCTCCCTCCCATTCCCATAACTTCATTGCTGGAGCAAGCTGTTCTAACAATGCATCATAACTCAGAAGGAGCAATGGTGCTAAAAGAATAATTAATGTACGACTTTTTATGAAAGAGGAAACTGTAGCTGTGCAACAGTAAGACAAAAAAAGCCAATTTGCCCCAATTAACAAAGGGGTATCAAATACTTTTATGCCCAAACCAGTGCTGTAGCTGTAGTTACCAAAAATAGCACCAGTATGTACCCCTATTACTTCTATAAAAAAGCCAAACAGGTAGATACTTACAAAAGCAACAATCTCTTTTTTGGTATAAATAGGATGATATATTGCTAATAAATAAACAGATAAAAGAAGTGCAAAGGGAGTCATTTTCTCAAAATAAGGCTGTGTAAAAGGAAGCAAGAAACCGAGCACTCCCACGCCAAAGATCATAAATAGATACTTTTGCACTTTCAATACCGACATTCTACCTTTTGGATACAGACTCATAATCAAACAGTTATATAGATTTCATTTCTACAACTACCCGTTCCACTATTTTTTTAAACCACACTGTAAAAGCCTCGGGTTCACGCGTTACCCATTCCTGTAAATCAGCCATGCTTACATATTTAAAGTCAGCCACCTCCTCTTCATTAGGTTGTGGCACTACATTGGTTATACCATAAAAAACATGGTCGTACTCATGCTCCCAAAGACCATGTTCTAACTCCTCTTTATAAAGAAACTGAAAGAGAGGTGTTACCGTTTTTATCACCAGATTCATTTCCTCTCGTGCTCTACGAATTGCGGCATCGTGGGTCGTTTCTCCTGGATAGGGATGAGTACAAGCAGCGTTGGTCCATAAACCTGGCGAGTGGTATTTCCCCAAAGCTCGACGCTGTATCAACATCTCCATTTTATCATTAAATATAAAGAGCGACACCGCTCTATGCAATAGAGCATGCTGATGTGCGTACATTTTCTCTGCTTCTCCAATTGACTGATCGTTGGCATCCACCAAAATGACTTGTATATCCATTTTATATTTTGTTAATTTTAAATAAAAAAATCACCTTTAAAAAGATCAAATACTTAATTATATTGTTTATTCTAATCCGTGCCGTAAGTATCCGCTCTGGAGTCGTTCGTTTAATCTTGCAAAACAAAGCTTTATAGTAATAATAGGCCAAAGCAACCGCTAATTTTGATTTACCTGGCAGCTGCTGAATACCTAAGTATGCCTCCTTAAAGTCTAACGCAATCGAATTCTCAATTTGCTGCTTCTCCTCTTTCTGGAAATTACCATTCGTTACCTCTGGGAAATAGCTACGACCTAAAGTCTCCTTATCACAATGTAAGTCTCGCAAAAAATTCACCTTTTGAAAAGCCGAACCCAACTTTTGAGCGGCTGGTGCTAACCGTTCAAAAAGATGTGGTTTCTCACTGCAGAAAATCTGAAGGCAAATCAACCCCACCACATCAGCAGAACCATAAATGTAACTATTTAATTCGTCGGCATTTGCATAGGATGTTTGTGTTAAATCGGCACGCATACTCTTCATAAAAGCCTCTATGTATTCATGAGAAATGTGATATTTTTCCACCGTA
>CAYJOY010000069.1:1940-6102 GCA_964371885.1 uncultured Lentimicrobiaceae bacterium
TCTACAAACGAAGCAAGGATGGGGTTTGTACTAATGCGGTGCTGAAATGCGTTGTGTAACTGCTGTTCTAAATTATTAAGAAGAAACAACTGCGAATAGCCCGAAAAGCTATCCACTACCTCATCTGCTAAACGAACAAAGCCGTATACGGCGTATACGGCTTTGCGTTTTTCGGGCTCAATCAGCGAGGTGGCAAGCGAAAATGAAGTACTATAACGCCGAGTCACCAACTCTGAGATTTTATAACTGCTTTCAATGTAAAACTCCGTATTCATAAGCCTATTTATACGTTCCTATTTAATTTTATTGAAAAGATAGCGCAGAATTTATCCGCCAAAACCATAATACTTTTCGCCGACAAAAATAACAAAAATATTAACAAAACAACAAAATAGGCAAAAAAAAGTTGTTATCGCCCCATGACGAAAATACAACACCCAATTTTAGCAAAAAAACATTGTGTGAAAGTGTGGTTTTATAGGAGAAAACTTGTATTTTTGCCCGATATTAATTCTAGAGTTATGAGACTAATAACTATCATTTTACTCTTTTATACATTTCTGTGGCACGCCAATGCTCAAGACTCTGCCAAAGTGATTACTTTTCAGGGGGAGTTTTCGAGCACGGGGCAATACGCTCCTACAGATCATCACTATTCGTTGCTGGGAGTTCGGTACATTCCTCAACTCAATATTACCATCCCTTCCAAGTCGGCGCATCAAATCGATTTTGAGTTTTCGGTCGATATGTCTGCTTATTACTCATTTATAGACACCACCGCAGCTATTCCCTCCGAACCTAATAGGGCCTTATATGGGGCGTATGTTAACGGCGGCAACACACTATCGGCCAAGTTGATGGCTTACCGCTTATGGGCACGATACCAACACCAGCAGTTTGAGCTCCGCTTGGGCTTGCAAAAAATCGATTTCGGTTCTTCTACCTTACTCCGCCCGTTGCAATGGTTTAACACTATGGATCCTCGCGACCCGCTTAAAATTACCAACGGGGTTTTAGGTTTGCTCGGGCGTTACTACTTTAAGAATAGTGCCAATATCTGGCTTTGGTGCCTTACCATGAACGGGGCGCCACGCGGCATGGAACTTCTTAACACCGACCCTTTTCTCCCTGAATTGGGAGGGAGATTCCAGTTCCCTATACCCAAAGGTGAACTCGCATTCACCTACAATCACCGCTGGACCGACTTGAGCATGTTCTACCCCATTGTGGATGTTGCCACATCGCAACAAGATAAGTTCGCATTAGATGGCAAATGGGATATTGGAATAGGAATTTGGCTTGAAGCCACTTACTCTTTTTTATATCCGGCTTTCTGGGATTTAACCCACCAGTGGGCACTAAATATAGGGCTAGACTATACCTTTCCGGTGGGGAGTGGGTTAAATGTTTTAGCCGAGCACCTCATCATGAGTTACGATGAAAAACCTTTCGAGGGGAAAAATCTGCAAAATATGACCGCACTTCAAATAAGCTACCCTATAGCCATGTTCGATAACTTATCGCTTATTGGTTACTACAGTTGGGAACAGCAAACGGTGTCGGCATTTTTGTCGTATATGCATGCCTTTAAAAAGTTAACGCTGTTCACCAATCTCTACTATAACCCCAAAACAGAGAATGTAAAATCGCAAATATTAAATAGTTACAATAATTTGCAATTAGGAAGAGGTTTTGGAGTACAAGTAATGTTGGTATTTAACCATTAAAAAATGATCATTTAAATATAGAATATGAAAATAATAGAAACCCGAAATTTAGTGAAGCGTTTTCCTATTGGCGATGGGGAATTTACCGCTTTAAACCAAGTAAATTTATCTTTTAACGAAGGTGAATTTGCTGGATTGATAGGTCCGAGTGGGTCTGGGAAAACGACCCTTTTAAACATTATTGGGTCGCTAGATGTACCAACAGAAGGCGATGTGGTAACGTTGGGACATTCCATCTCGGGATTATCGCACAAAATGGCTGCCGACCTCCGCAATAAGAGCATGGGTTTTATCTTTCAGGGTTACAATTTACTACCTGTTTATTCGGTTTACGAAAATGTAGAGTTCGCCTTAATTCTCCAAGGCGTCCCTTCATCTGAGCGCAAAACCATGGTGATGCAAGCATTGGAGTGGGTTGGGCTAGCAGGAATGGCGAAAAAGCGTCCCGACAAGCTCTCTGGTGGCGAGGGGCAACGTGTTGCCATTGCACGTGCCATGGTAAAACGGCCAAAGCTAGTTTTAGCCGACGAACCCACCGCCAACCTCGATGCTAAAAATGCACACGCCATTATTAAAACTATGAAAACGCTGAACCAAGAACTAGGAACCACCTTCCTTTTTGCCACGCACTATTTAGAAGATGGAAAAGTAACCAACGAAAAAACAGTATAATTACAAATGGCAATATAGCATTAAACAAAAACGCTGTATTTTAAAACATTATAAGTATGAGACAAGCATTTCAATTAGCATTTCGCAATTTATGGGGCGCGGGCATACGAACCTGGCTCAATGCGGCGGTGTTAGCCTTTGCCTTAATTATCGTTATTTTTTTTACGGGATTAATAGATGGTTGGAACGAAGAGGCGCGCCGCGAGGGGATAGCATGGGAGTACGCGCAAGGGCATCTCTACCATCAAAATTTTGATCCCAACGACCCTTTTACCTTTTTAGATGGGCATGGTCAATTATCGCAAAATGAGCAACATGGGCTCACTACCGTGTTACTGCGCTCTATCACCATTTACCCACATGGACGTATGGTATCGGCGCTCCTTAAAGGGATTCCAGCAGATCAAAAAGTGGTGCAACTTCCAACGGCATAGCTCCATTCTTCGAAGGGTCGTGTAGCAGTTATGATAGGTAGCAGCATGGCAAAATCGCTGAATATAAAAGAGGGAGAGGAACTTATGATGCGCTGGCGCGATAAAAATGGCACCTACGACGCACTAATGGTTACCGTAGTGAAAATATTTGAAACCATTGTCCCATCGGTAGACCAAGGGATAATATGGATAGACCTTGAGAAGATGGAGGCACTAACCGCAATGGAAGGAGAAGCCTCTTACTACATAGCAGATGAAAACTTTAATCCCAGCACATTTCGAAATAGCGAATGGAAGTTCTCTAACAGTGAGCTGCTACTTAAAATGTTAACCGATATGATTAACACTAAAAAATCGAGTGGTATCTTCCTTTATCTCCTCTTTTTAGGGATCGGTTTGCTAGCCATTTTCGACACACAGGTGTTGTCAATTTTCCGTCGTCAGAAAGAGATTGGCACTTACATTGCCTTAGGGATGACCCGCTGGCAAGTGGTGCGCATTTTCACCTTCGAAGGGATGATGTACTCTCTCTTCGCCGTGGTGCTAGCAGCCATTTTCGGCACCCCTCTATTGTGGGGGCTCGCCAAAATTGGCTTCCCAATGATGAGCTCTGGCGAAGATTACGGCATGATTATTGCCGATGTTATATATCCAGTATATACCTTAGAACTCGTTCTTAAGAGTGCCTTTTCGCTCATAGCTTTTGCCACTTTAGTAAGCTTTTTGCCCGCTAGAAAAATAGCAAAGTTAAATCCAGTGTTAGCAATTAAAGGGAAAGCATTTTAACAATAGAAAACATGTTTAGATTGATAGTAAAAGCGTTTTTACGCGATAAAAATAGAAGTGTAATCCCTATGATTGTGGTAACTATTGGGGTGTTTTTAACCGTTTCCATGTCGGGATTTATGCGTGGCACCATGAGCGATATGATAGACTTATCGGCAAATTTCCAAACGGGGCACGTAAAAGTGATGACCCGCGCCTACTCCGAAAATGCCGATCAGATGCCTAACGATCTCTGCATACTAGAGGTGAGAGAGGTGAAAAACGGATTGCAGCAACAGTTTCCGAACTACAACTGGGAGGAACGTATTATGTTTGGAGGATTGGTAGACCACTCAACCCCAACTGGAAACACAATGGCGCAAGGCACTACGTCGGTTATGGCCATCGATCTTTCGGAGCACTCACGAGAAGTACAACGTCTTAACATTAAAGATTGTATTGAAACAGGTGCGTTGCCAAAACCAATGGAGGGGCACGTTGCCGAGGTGTTACTTGGCTATAAGTTTGCCGAGAAGTTAGAGGTAGCTATTGGCGACACTCTCA
>CAYJOY010000069.1:6112-8687 GCA_964371885.1 uncultured Lentimicrobiaceae bacterium
TGCACTATACACCGTAAGTGGCACTATTAGGTTTGGGAACGCAACCATGGACAAGAGTACTATAATAATGGACCTTGCCCCCGCCCGAAAAGTGATGGACATGGAAGATGGAGCCAGTTTTTTGATGGGATTTAGAAATGACAATGTTTTTTATGACGACGAAACGGTGGCTATGAGTAAAGAATATAACGCCTCTATTACCGATACTTCCGACGAGTTTCTCCCTAAAATGGTGGCGCTTCGCCATCAGAGTGGAATGGCTGCCACACTCGACCAATCTAACGCTTTCAGTTCGGCACTCATTTTCATCTTCATTATTGTAATGGTGGTGGTGCTTTGGAACACTGGCCTAGTGGCAGGCTTAAGACGTTACCAAGAGTTTGGAATCCGGTTAGCACTAGGCGAACGGAAGGGGCACATCTACAAAACACAAATTATGGAAGCGCTAACAATAGGTGTATGCGGTTCTATACTAGGAACTTTACTAGGGGCAACGTTGGTTCTTTATCTGCAAACACACCCCATCAACATCTCCTACATGCTTCCAGAAGATGCTGGAATGATGTTACCTAGCGTTTTGCGGGCAAAAACAACGCTAGACCTCTTCTTCATCGGTTTTATTCCGGGAGTAATGGCTACTGTGGCAGGAGCATTGCTGGCAGGGAGAGGAATTTATAAGAGGCAAACCTCGAATTTAATGAAAGAAATGGAAATTTAAACTAATCAATAAAACCAACACAATCTCCGTAAAATCAAACAAATATGAAAATAACAATCACATTATTATGGCTCGTTTGCATCGTGTTGCCTACAGTGGCACAAACCCCAACACCTGAAGAGATTTTAAAAAAGATAGATGTAAACATGGTGGCAGAAAGCATCATTAGCGAGGGGAAGATGACCATTTATACCAAACGCGGCGAGCGCGAAATGCGCAGCAAGAGTTATTCAAAAGGGGAAACCCACACCTTTACTGAGTATCTTTACCCAGAACGCGAAAAAGGGACAAAAATGTTAAGGATTGAGGATCGTCTTTGGATATACTCGCCCGCTACCGATAGAACCATTCAGATTTCGGGACACATGCTCCGCCAGTCGGTAATGGGCTCCGACCTCTCTTACGAGGATATGATGGAGGAGCGGAAACTGCATGAGATATATGCTGCGGTTTTGGAAAGTGAGGAGACCATTGACGATAGAAAATGTTGGGTGCTAAAACTTACCGCCACCACCGACGATGTTGCCTACCATAGTCGCAAAATGTGGGTAGACCAAGAGCGGTTTGTCCCGCTAAAAGAAGAGCTATTTGCCAAAAGCGGACAAATGCTCAAGCGCGTTATCATGAGCAACGTGGTGAAAATTGGAAAGCGGTGGTATCCGAAAAAGATGAATTATAAAGATATGTTAAAAGATGGAAAAGGGACCGACTTTGAAATGCTAAGTATTGAACTTGATGTGGAAATTTCAGACATTATTTTCAATAAAGCGTCGTTAACAAAATAGCACTTCCCCATCTTTAACAAACATCTCTTCTTGCACAACAATTTAGCATTATGCCGCTACTGCTGTGTACTAAATTTATATATCACGTTTGGAGGTCATTACTTCGCATCCTGCTGCTAAGGCGAGCGTTTTCATTTCTTCAAAAAACTGGTGGTTGATTGCTTCCTGATATTCTGGCATAAAAGGCATCTTTGTGGTACGTTTATTACTTAGCATATCGTTCTTTGCCAATCTGGCTTCTGTTACGGCTAAATGTTCTACATATTTCATATCGGTGGCTGCCATAGAATGGTCTTTGGCGAAGAACAGAAGCACTTTACCCCAAAATGGCATATCCAGAGCAAGAAAATTTTCGGCATGCCCAATGTGTACTAATGGATTGCCTGCTTCTGCATCTTGTAGTAGCATATAACAAGTAGGGTAACTGAGCATTTCGCATTGCGGAAGCTCTAGCAACGATAAATCGTCGGGGGTTGCTGTAACCAGCATACAGTTGCCTGCTTCTAGATAATAAGTGTCAAAATCTAACTGTTTCTTTTTTACGATAGGTGGTGTTGGTAAATTTTTCATTTTTTTAATGTTAATATTAATTTGAAGATCTAAAATAGATTGTTAACGCCTTTAAAAAGTGGATCTTTTGATTTTTAAAGTGTGTTTAATGTTACTACTTCTCCTCTATGGATTTCGTGTGCTGTAAGGAGAAGCCGCCCTATCAAAAGCTCTTTTTGTGTGGATGTGCCT
Source organism: uncultured Lentimicrobiaceae bacterium (assembly GCA_964371885.1). Lineage (GTDB taxonomy): Bacteria > Bacteroidota > Bacteroidia > Bacteroidales > WCHB1-69 > CAYJOY01. Next base: position 8,357 of record CAYJOY010000069.1, read on the forward strand.
TCCAATACATTGAGTTGGCTTATCATATTAATGAGGCTGAGTAGCGCTTGGTGCGCGATTTCGGTGGTGGCATTGGCTATGAGTATCTCAAAGGCGTCGGAGTAATCAAGGGGGTGAATGGACTGTGAGTTGTCGACGGGGTTGTGTATAAGGAGAAGTTCGTAAGGATGATCTAACAAGTTGCAAAACTCTAACAGCAGCGGTAAAAAATATTGCTCCTCTTGGTGCAGCACTTCTATAAGGTCGCTTTGGAGAGTGTACAAAAGCGCTTGCTCTCTGGGATCTATCTCCAAACTTATTTCATTACTGAGTGTTATTTTAAAAAGCCCAT
>CAYJOY010000070.1:0-8645 GCA_964371885.1 uncultured Lentimicrobiaceae bacterium
ATGCAGAGCGAGGAGTATGTAACACGAGCCTACTCAATGGCAAATTACCCCGCCGAAAATAATAAGGTGATGCTTAATGTTCGGGTGGCTACACCTCCATTCGACAGTAAGAAAAAAGGATTCCTGGATGTTAACCCTGGAGTAGTCTCCTCCTACATCTTCTCCTTAAAACCTAACGATACCGTTACCATATCGGGCCCTTATGGCGAGTTTTTTGTCCAACCTACCGAAAACGAAATGATGTTTATTGGGGGTGGTGCTGGTATGGCACCTATGCGCTCGCACCTATTCGACCTCTTCTATACTAAAAAAACCAATAGAAAAACATCCTTCTGGTATGGAGGACGCTCTAAAAAAGAGTTGTTCTACATGGAAGATTTTATATCTCTCGAAAAAGAAAACCCCAACTTCCAATTTCACGTTGCCCTCAGTGCACCACTACCCGAAGACCATTGGGAAGGGGCGACTGGCTTTATACACCAAGTTATTTACGACCAATATTTAAAAAATCATAAAGCCCCCGAAGAGATAGAATATTACATTTGCGGACCTGGTCCAATGTTAGCAGCACTGCTCGAAATGTTAGACCAATTAGGGGTTCCCAAAGAGATGATTCATTACGACGACTTCGGAGCATAAACACAATGGGGAAACAACTATTTGATGTTTCCCCACGTTATTTGCACCGAAATATTCAATATAATAACTGAATAAAAGTCGCGATTAACTACCTATTTAAAGTACTCCCCAACGCTCATCAAGGAAAAATTTCTAACAACTCCGTCGTTAATAGCACGCCAGAAAAGCACACCATCATGACCCATTGAAAGTTTAAAACATTCGTAGGTTCTACCTGTAGTTCCATTGTTCATATCGTTAGTATAATTGCACACTAGCAAATCTCCATAAATGAAATAAACACCATTGTTATCCTCTTTTAGCTCAAACTCGTTAAGCGCATTCATAAAATAATAGTCGTATGTGCCATCCGCTTTAAAATCCCACTTTGCCGCATTATTAGCACCTTCTTCTAGTCCTAGCCACATGCCAACTATATTCATATCGGGCTCTACTTTTTCAAAACGCCAATCCGCATCACGCTCAGGAATTATTTCAACTCCGTCAATCTTTAATTTCTCTACCTCATACTCTAGGTAAGTATCGGTAATTTCATCAATATCTGCCTTTAAGTAGGTAGATTTCCCCTCGGCATTAAATCCTTCAATTATCAAAATATCGCCCTTAATTTTATAGGTATACTCGCCCGACTCTTTCCATTCTTTACCATTGGCTAATTGATAACCTACACAATATTTCTGCGAGTTATCGCTCGAAAACGAGCTCACAAATACATCATCTGTATTTACCAAAACATCGTCCCTCTCAAAGGCTTGCCACTCTCCTAAAATGGCCGTTTCGTAATATTGTTCTAATTCTCTATTTTCACAACTGATAAACAATAGTGCTAAACCTACTAGTAGTAAAACGTTTCTCATAACTTTATTTTTTTGTGCTAGCATTCACTAACGGGTTAATATTTAACAAAATGTATTTTTATACATTAAAAATTTCAATCTACTATTCTCTACTCAAAAAATAACACCATTACTTTTTCAAAAGCGAGCATTTCAGCTTGCGAAAATACACTTTTTTTGAATTTAGGGATCAAACAACTGCCACTTTTCCAAACAACGACCTAATGTAAAACCACGGATTAATGCAAGCTAACAAAATATCGAAAAAGAAGATAAATGGGATGAGTTTTTTTTCATTCAGTTTCTTCAACGCCTTTCCAAAAGTTACATACTGTATTATTTGTTTCATTAACATTATCGATAATAAAACTAATAATAATATTTGATGTTGCCAAGCGGCAGCCAGTGCCACCGCAAAAGTAACATAGAGTGCTGGTATTGATATATGATAAATAGCTAATAACAGTTTTTGAGAGGGTCTGTAACGTCTCTGCATTCTATTTCTGATGAGTTTCCTTCTTCGCCACATTTTATGCTCGGCTACTGGGCGTGCAATAATGTGCGCTTCGGGGGCAAACTCGAGTGCTGTATTATTTTTCTTTACCACTTTATTGGCGAAGAGTTCGTTCGCGCCATAAGCAAGAGTGCTGTGGGCATTGAACGCATTAGAGTGAAAAAACAGGTTTTTTGAATACGCCATATTTTTACCAGATCCCGTATATGGCTTTTTAGCCAACGCATACGCAAAATACTGCACTGCATAATGAACAATATCGTATCTGCGCATAGCACTTAAGAAGTTCCCTTTTTTTTCGTAGGTTGAAAACCCTAATACTATATTTTTCTTTGTGGTAAAATGAGAAGCCATCATTTGAAGCCACTCCTCTGAAGCGGGATAACACGAAGGCTCTGTTACCAATATATGTTCATAGCTTGCCGAGCGGATGCCTAACGACAGTGGGAAACGGCTCCCTTTTATATTGGTAACTACCGAATCTAAACTCACAAATTTTAAATGGGGAAAACGGGTTTTCATCACCATTAACGTATCAGCGGTCTCGTCAGACGAGTGGTCGTTTACCACAATCACCTCGTAGGTTCCATATTTTTGTTGTAATATAGCAGGAAGATTTTGCCTTAAATAGTGATCCTTGTTACGCGCTACTATCACTATAGAAACTTGAGGCAACTCTTGTGGTAAACTTTTTTGAGTTTTTTTGAAAGAAAATCGAAAAAATAGAGATACATGATAGAGAAATTGCACAAAAAACACCACGCCAAAAAGGGAAACTAGAAAGAGTGCCCACGGGTAAGTTGATAAAATATTCATATATGAAAAATAAGGTAAGCAAAATTAACCGATAATAGATAGATTTAATGTATTTTTGCCAAATTTTTATCAACACTATGAAGTTTATAATTCAAAACAATGACCCTAAGAGCAATGCGCGCGCAGGAGAGATAACAACGGCACATGGAGTTATTGAAACTCCGATATTTATGCCTGTTGGGACAGTGGGAACCGTGAAAGGGATTCATCAAAAAAATATAGAAGAAGATGTGAAAGCGCAGATCATTTTGGGCAACACTTACCACTTATATTTGCGACCTGGCCTCGAGGTATTGGAGGCAGCTGGCGGGCTTCATAAGTTTAACGGCTGGAATCGCCCTATTTTAACCGATAGCGGCGGCTTCCAAGTATTCTCTTTAAGTCATAAAAGAAAAATTAAACCCGATGAGGGGGTGTGGTTCCAATCGCACATCGATGGATCTCGACACCTGTTTAGTCCTGAGCGAGTTATGGATATACAACGCACTATTGGGGCCGACATAGTGATGGCATTTGATGAGTGCGCTCCCTACCCTTGCGAGTACAACTATGCTAAAAACTCGATGCACATTACCCACAATTGGTTAGAACGGTGCTGCACCCATTTCAACAATACAGAGCCAAAATATGGGCACGAACAGACATTGTTTCCTATAGTGCAAGGGAGTACGTATAAAGATTTGCGCGTCCAATCAGCCGAATTTATTGCCTCCATGGAGTGCGAAGGGAATGCCATTGGTGGCGTATCGGTAGGAGAACCCACCGACCTCATGTACGAAATTACAGAAATATGTTGCCAAATACTTCCCAAAGAGAAGCCCCGCTACCTCATGGGTGTGGGTACACCCGCCAATATTATTGAAGCCATTAGCATGGGTGTAGATATGTTCGACTGCGTAATGCCCACCCGAAACGGCCGTAATGGGATGTTGTTTACCTGGGAGGGGATGATGAATATGCGTAACGAAAAATGGAAAATGGACTTCTCGCCCATCGATGCCAACAGCACCCTGTTTGCCGACCAAAACTACACCAAAGCATACCTTCGACATTTATATACTGCCAATGAAATGCTCGGCGCCATTATAGGCAGCCTCCACAATTTACATTTCTACCTCGACTTAGTAACCACTGCACGTAAAAAGATTCAAGAAGGAACATTTGCCACTTGGAAAAATGAAATTATGCCGAAGATTTCGCGGAAGTTGTAGAAAAAATTACTAAACCACCTACTCATGAAAAAAATAGAAAAAAATGATCACTTAATTATTCACTCTGATGCAATAAAGGCGTTGCGTACTGAGGTAGAAGACAACTCGGTAGACTTGATTTTTGCGGATCCTCCCTATAATATAGGAAAGAACTTTGCTGGCTGTAAAGACAAATGGAAAACGGAGGAACTTTATCTGGAATGGTGTTATGCGTGGTTAGACTTGTGCATACAAAAATTGAAACCAACAGGTTCCATGTATGTAATGACCTCAACGCAATTTATGCCATATTTTGACATATTTCTAAGAAGCAAACTACATATCCTGTCTAGGTTGGTTTGGAGCTATGACAGTTCGGGAGTGCAAGCTAAAAAATTTTTCGGATCGATGTATGAACCAATATTGCACTGTGTAAAAGATAAAATAAAATACACATTCAATGCAGATGCTATTTTAGTTGAAGCTAAAACAGGAGCAAAACGGGGACTCATTGATTATAGGAAAAATCCACCTCAACCGTATAACACAGAAAAAGTGCCAGGAAATGTCTGGGACTTTGCAAGAGTACGATACAGAATGGCAGAGTATGAAAATCACCCAACTCAAAAACCCATAGCACTATTAGAAAGAATTATTAAAGCTAGTTCTAATGAAAACGAGCTCGTATTAGATCCTTTTTCGGGAACATTTACCACCTCATTTGTAGCTAAAATATTAAATAGAAAATCTATTGGGATTGAGTTGCAAGAGGAATATGTAAAAATAGGAGTTAGACGGTTAGCACTAGCTAACGAATATAATGGTGAACAACTCATAACACCATTAAAGTCTTATCAAAAGGAAACAGTTGACATACAATATGGTTTATTTTAAAGATGGAACACAGTTTTACTAAAAATATCAAGGAGGTTTTAACGAAACACTTCCAAAAAAATGCAGAACAAATTTTTAATCAAAGTTTGTTAATACAGTATGTTAACATAAAAACAAAATCAGCAAATAAAGGATCTAAATCAAGAGCTAGTTTTGCTAATTTGTATGCTATTTATGTATTAATAGAAGATTATGTCGCACAAGGATTTGTGAATCCAAGAAAAAAGTATGGAAAGTATGAAGGCGCGCAATTTGTGAATCTATCTAATAGACAAAGAGAGTTACCGTTTGGAAACAAAATTCAAAATCATGCTTTAAATCATCGCATGAATGCAGAATTTCAAAAGTACTTTCCCACTAAAGAGATAATACCAATTTTAAGGAATTTAGAGACCAATAGATATTGGTTTAATGAGAATTTAATAATTGTATCTATTGGTAATAAAAAAATTAACATCGCAGAAGCTATTATAGAAATTATTGATGAGTATATAAAAGTAAAACAAGACTCATTTATTCGCTTCATTAATCAATGCAAAACGCTGCAAAATATTACGAATAATAAAAATGAAGCAATCCAGGATTTCATAATTGAATTACTAGCTCCGAATGTAGATGCTAGATTATTTGAAATTGTTAGTTATTCTATCTTAAAATTCTATTATTTGGATAAAACTATTGTTTGGGGATACAATTATGAAACACTACAAAAAGAAACATTGAAACTGTATAAAACAGGACGTACCAACGCGAATGATGGTGGAATTGACTTTGTAATGAGACCTTTAGGTCGTTTTTATCAAGTTACAGAAACATTAGATTTTAAAAAATATTTTCTTGACATTGAGAAGATTGAAAAATATCCTATCACTTTTGTTATAAAATCTGAAGAAACAGTAGAAGATTTAAAGCGCAAATTGCGAGAAGATGCGGTAGAAAAATATGTGGTAGAGAGTATTATTGAAAAATATATGAGTTGTATAGAGGAACTCATTAATATACCAACATTAGTGTCCTATTTTAAGGAAATACAAGATAAGGGTTTATTGGGAAATATCCTAAATGAAATTCTTTTACAAAGTAAAGTTGAGTTTAATTATGACGAGGATGAATACGAGATGAACTAGTATATTTTGCAACAACAGAGAGTTCTAAAAAACAAAATTTTATTGTATCTTTGCCCGCAATTACAGCATTTAATAAACATATTAGAATAAAAACATACAAAACAATGAACAATTTTATATTTCAAAACCCTACCAAAATCATTTTTGGAGAGAATACCATCGCTAAATTAGCTCAAGAATTACCTAACGATCAAAAAATAATGGTCACTTTCGGTTCTGGCAGTGTGAAAACCAATGGCGTTTACGACCAAGTAGTGGCGGCCCTTGAGGGTAAAAACTATGTGGAATTTTGGGGCATTGAGCCTAATCCTACGGTAGAAACATTGCGCAAAGCGGTGACGTTAGGGAAACAAGAAAACGTAACCTTTTTATTAGCAGTAGGCGGCGGTTCAGTAGTAGATGGCACCAAATTAATCTCGTCGGCTATTCCTTTCAATGGCGACGCTTGGGAATTGGTGATGCACCCTGAAAACTTAGGGGAGATGATCCCTTTGGCGGCGGTGCTTACCCTCCCTGCAACGGGCTCTGAAATGAACCGCGGGGCGGTAATCTCAAACCATACCACCAAAGAGAAATATGCTTTCTACTCATCATTCCCCGTATTCTCCATCTTAGACCCTACCGTCACCTACTCACTCCCACCTTTTCAAGTAGCATGTGGTATTGTCGATACTTTTATTCACGTGTTAGAACAATACCTTACCACAACGGGACAATCGATGTTAATGGACCGCTGGGCAGAGGGGATATTACAAACATTAGTTGAGTTAGCCCCTACGGTTATGGAAAATCACCAAAACTATGAGGCGATGTCGAACTTTATGCTGTGTGCCACCATGGCATTGAACGGATTTACCGCCATGGGCGTAACGCAAGATTGGGCCACACACCTCATCGGACACGAAATTTCAGCTATCCATAATACTACTCACGGACAAACACTTGCAATTGTTCTACTAGGAGTAATGGAAGTGATGCGTACACAAAAGCAAGGGAAAATAGTACAGTTTGGCGAGCGCGTATTCCAAGTAACCGAAGGAACAACAGAAGAGAGAGTTGATGCCACTATTAAAAAGTGCAAAGAGTTCTTCCGTTCGTTAGGTTTGGCCACCAATTTAACAGAAATTAACGTAGGCGACGAAACCATTTTAGAGATAGAAAAACGCTTTAACGAGCGCGGTACCCAATTAGGTGAAATGGCTAACATTGATGGAACCGTAGCTAAACAAATCCTTACATGTTGTAAATAACAATGAAACAATTTTTTTACCTCTCCTTTTGGTATTTAACCTCAGTTATCTTTAAAAAAAGAAAACCATTACAATCGGTAATTTTTATTACCGATGAATGCAATTTAGCATGCAAACATTGTTGCGTGTACCAAACCGAGAACAACCACATAAAAAGTTATGAATCGGTAAAAAACAATTTGGTTACTGCCTATAAAAAAGGGGCACGTTTTGTAGATTTTGAAGGGGGCGAGCCGATGATTTGGAGAGATGGGAATAAAGACATTAACGATTTAATAGCCTTAGCCAAAGAGATAGGCTTCTTCTCTACCACTATTACAACGAATGGCACTTTGCCCATTGACCATTGCCATGCCGACTCGGTATGGGTGAGTATAGATGGGATTGCCGAAACACACGATGCTATAAGAGGACAGGGGAGTTTTGAACAACTTGCTACCCAATTATCGGAGGTAAAGAGGGGCAATATCTCCGCCAATATGGTGGTTAATGCCCTCAACTACCACGATGTAGAACGGGTGTTGGAATGGGTAAAACAACATCCTAACATACAATCAATTGCCCTAAATTTCCACACTCCATTCCCTAGTACAGAGGCGCTAAAACTAGAGAAGCCTCTTCGCAATAAAGTAATAGACACTGTTATTGCTTACAAGAAAAAAGGACATCGCATTCAGAACTCTGTCTCTGGATTGCGCACTATGAAAGGAAAGGTAACTCCAGATTATTGCTGGATTTCCGATTTTTACCTCCCCGACGGCACCTATTGCGATACTTGCGAAGGGAAAAACTGGAACCTTTGTAACGAATGCGGTTTTTGCATGGCCGGCGAAATGAAAAGCCTAGTAACGCTAAAACCCGATACTATTATTTCAGGATTAAAACTAAGAATATTAAACAAATAAAATGACAAAACTAAGTGTAAACATCAATAAAGTTGCCACTATTAGAAACGCTCGTGGCGGCAATATGCCCAACCTCATCCAAGTAGCCAAAGACCTCGAGGTAATGGGCGCACAGGGAATTACCGTGCACCCTCGTCCCGATGAAAGACATATCCGCTACCAAGATGTGAGGGATCTCAAAAAAATAGTAACTACCGAGTTTAATATTGAAGGGTACCCATCCAAAAGTTTTATGGCTTTGGTAAAAGAGGTTTGCCCCGAACAGGTAACGCTTGTTCCCGATCCACCAGAGGCCATCACCTCTAACAACGGCTGGGATACCATACAAAACAAAGCATTTTTAACCGATATTATTGCGCAGTTTAAAGAGCTAGGCATTAGAACCTCTATCTTCGTGAACCCTTGTCCAGAGATGGTAACCCCTGCTAAAGAAACAGGCACCGCCCGAATTGAACTCTACACCGAGAGCTACGC
>CAYJOY010000071.1:0-3763 GCA_964371885.1 uncultured Lentimicrobiaceae bacterium
ATCTACAGCTTCCATGCCGCGAACAAGACCTTCAGTGGCGTCCATGGCGATGGTGGAGTAGCCGTGGAACAGCGGATTAGAACCATACTGTTCACGATTTAAGTAAGCTAAGAGTTGTACTGCATCTTCTGGATTATTTTCATCGATGGTTGGGTTGGCATTAGAGCGGATTACTAAGGTTAAGAAAGTTGAATAGCCAATTAGTAAGAATATGGAAGAGTACATGGTAATTTTGAGCCACTCTTTTTTGGTTTTTCTTGCATAGTGAACACCAAAAGCGATAAGTGCGATAATAGCAATGAAGTAAATTACTGTTCCCACATTGAATGGCAATCCTAGTGAGTTTACTGTAAATATTTCAAATTTCCCTGCATAATTTACTATACCAGGAATGATACCATATAGAATAACTGCTAAAAGGACTATAGAACCACCTAAAGAAAGGAGTACGCCCCAATCTGAGATTGATTTGGTAGCTCCATTTTTAACAGAGAGGTAGAATAGCGGAACTGTAACGAGTATCCAGCATAAGAACATGAGCAGCGTGGGTAAGAATATTGCGGCTACCATTGATATAAACGCGAGCGAAAGGGTTACGCCCCAAACGGTTGCATTTTTATTCATTCTGAAATACACTACTAAAACGATGGCAGGAAGGGTAAGCAAGTTGAGTAGATGGACCCCTATTGAGAGCCCTACAAGGTAGAATATGAGCACTAACCATCGGTTCGGATCTACACCAAACTTAGGGTTAGCGTACTCTTCGTCCCATTTTAATATACACCAAAACACCAAGGCGGTAAAGAAGGAAGACATAGAGTAGACCTCCCCTTCTACTGCTGAGAACCAGAAAGTATCTGAGAATGTGTATGCTAGCGATCCAACTAATGCTGAAGCAAAGATAGCAAATGTGCGTAGGTTAGTAAATCCACCCATAGTTGCTACTAGTTTTTTACCTAGCATAGTAATGGTCCAGAAGAGGAGCATAATGGTGAGTCCGCTCATAATTGCCGACATTGAATTCATTAAAAATGCCACTTGAGTAAGGTCTCCGCCATTAAAAAGAGTGAACACTTTTCCAAAAAGTTGGAAAGTTGGTGCCCCTGGAGGGTGCCCTACTAAGAGTTTATAACTGGTTGCAATGTATTCACCACAATCCCACCACGAGGCGGTAGGCTCTGCTGTTGAGATATAGATGATGGAGGCAAACAAGCCTATAAACCATCCTAAATAAGTGTTTATCAAACGGTAAATTCTATCCATAGATTTTTTTGTGTTATTTTATTTATATTTATTTTCGATTCAAACTCTGCGAAAAATGGGCTCCATTTTCGCCGCGCAAATGTACTATTTTTTTAATTCTAAAACAAGTCTCTATTCAAAAAAAATATCATCGTATAAATACGAAAATAAAAATAAATGCGTTGGGATAAATTATGATTAAAAAATTGCTATTCCTTTCTCTTTGCTGTGCTCTTATTTTGCCTCTTTCGTTAAGCGGTCAACGCTCTAAATTTAAAGATGAAAGTAGATTTGTATACGTAACCAATTTACAAATGCTTTCGGGCATTGGGAGTTTAGAGTTTGACAATAGAAGTAATATCAATAACTCTGCCAATTTTGGCATTCAACAAGTATTTGCCTATCAGTTTAACAACCACTTTTTTATGGGGGTAGGAACAGGGCTATCTATTTGGAAGAAGAGTACTTTTATTCCCCTTTTTATGAATTTAAGTGTTAGTTTTATTGATAGGAGGGTAACTCCACATTGGAATCTTAATGCAGGGTATTCATTTAAGTGGTACACCGATTCGCGTCCTGATAAAAATAGGCTCCGGCATGGCACTACGCCTGGGCTTTTTGGAGAAACTGGGTTAGGGATTAAATTCAACGCAAAAGAAACATTAGCCATTTTATTTATGGTAAATTACAGCATACAACACAGCTATGTAGAATATAGCGATGAATTGCAAGCCGACGAGTCGTATGCGGCGCTGTATGGCAACGCATCTGCCCCTCTATTTTATCAATTTATTGGGGTGAAATTGGGGATTCAATTCTAAGCCAGCCACCCTTCTACTTATCTTGAATCTAGCTAGGTGCTATCATAGAAAAAAAGGTGGATTCGTCGATAATGGCAATTCCTAAATTTTCTGCTTTTTTCCTTTTCTCTGGCCCCATCTTTTCGCCTGCTAACACATAATCTGTTTTCTTTGATATAGAACTCACATTCTTACCTCCATTCACCTCTATCATCCTTTTTATTTCGTCTCTAGGGATTGAGAACAAGCCACTTACTACGAATGTTTTCCCTTCTAAGAGATTGGTTTTAGCAGTGGCATCATTCAGTGTTTCCTCTAGTTGCAAACCGCTATCTTTTAATGCTATTAATGTTTCTAAATTTTCATGCTTCATAAAGTAGCTAACAATACTTTGTGCTACTCTTGGCCCAACATCTTCAATGGCAAGTAGTTCATCGTGCGTAGCGCTTGCTAGGAGGTCGATATTAGGATAAGCGACTGCCAGTTTCTTTGCGGTGGTTTCCCCTACATATCTTATACCAAGGGCAAAAATAACACGTGCATAAGGTACCGTTAGCGCGTTTTGGAGCCCTTGCATAATATTGTCGACACTCTTCTCCCTAAAACTGATTACCTTCTCTTTTCCGTCATCATTCACAATAACTCTTTCAAGCCCTAGCAACATTTCTGGTGTTAAGCGATAAAAATCGGCAATATTTTTCACCAAACCATTCGTAAATAGCACTTCTAATTTCCCTTCTCCTAGCGAATCTATATTCATTGCTTTTCGAGAAATGAAGTGTTCTAGTTTTGCTTTTTGTTGGGTTGGGCACGTTAGTTCATTAGGGCAATATATTCCCGACTCCCCTTCGTTTTGCATGAGTGGGGTTTTACAATCGGGGCACTGGGTAATAAAAGTAATAGGTTGCGCTGCTTGGTCGCGTTTTTCAATATCTACCCCTACTATTTTTGGAATGATTTCTCCCCCTTTTTCCACCCACAGGGTATCGTTCTCATGGATGTCGAAATTTTTGATAATGTCGTTATTATGCAACGAGGCACGTTTCACAACAGTGCCAGCAAGTTGCACCGGGGTGAGATTTGCTACGGGGGTAACCACGCCCGTTCTTCCTACTTGATAGTCGACACTCAGCAGTTTCGAGGCTACCCGTTCTGCTTTAAATTTATAGGCAATTGCCCAACGTGGGCTTTTAGAAGTTGCCCCTAATTGGGTATGCTGGGCGTAATCGTTAACTTTTATTACTACTCCATCTATATCGAAAGGGAGTTGGTCGCGTTGCCCATCCCACTTCTCTATAAACTGGCTCACCTCTTCAACCGAGTTGCACAACGAAATGGCAGTTGGGGTTTTAAAGCCCCAATTTTTCAGATTTTCGTACGATTTATAATGGGTTTTAGTAGACCACACATCGCTTATTGCCATATAGATATAACATTCTAGTCGACGTTTTTTCACTTCTGCAGGATCTTGCAGTTTCAAACTTCCCGAAGCAGCATTTCTAGGGTTAGCGAACTTATTATCGCCTGCTTCTTCTCGCAATTCGTTCAGCATGGCAAAAGCATCGTGAGGCATTACTATTTCGCCACGCACTTCAAGCAATTCTGGGAAATCACCTTTGAGTTGCAACGGTACCCAGGCAATCGTTTTCACATTATTGGTAACCACATCCCCTCGCACACCATCGCCGCGGGTAACGGCACGTGCTAAAATTCCATGTTCA
>CAYJOY010000071.1:3814-8595 GCA_964371885.1 uncultured Lentimicrobiaceae bacterium
GGCAACACCATCATACTTTAATTCACAAACATAGGCCAACTCTCCAGTAACCGCTTCGCGCACTCTGCGATCGAAGTCTGATAACTCCCCTTCTGAATAGGTATTGCTTAGCGAAAGCATCGGAAAAAGGTGAGGTACTGTAGGGAACTCCTTCGTTATTTCACCTCCCACCCTTTGGGTTGGAGAGTGAGGCAATTTATATTGAGGGTATTGCAACTCTAAAGCGGCCAATTCTTCCAACAGCATATCGAAGTCATAATCGGAAACGACGGGATTATCCAACACATAATATTGGTAGTTATAGTCGTTGAGTTGCTTTACCAAATTTTCTATTTTTGCACGAATGGGATCCATAATTTGAACATTAGATTCTATTGTTAAAATTCAATTGCACATACAACTAAAATTCCAACTAAATATTTCACAAATAATGTCGCGAAGATAATAATATATTCTTTATGCTTGAGCCAAAAGGAGGGGGTAATTTTTAAATTATTCATTTTTCTGGTCTTAAAATTGAATAAAAAACGGATAATTTTGAAGTGGTTAGATTATTTTGATGATTTTTCAACAAAAAAAACTATCTTTGCCGATTGAAGCTTAGCGCCTATAATCAAATCGTAAAAAAGATGAAAAAGACAACTATTATATTTATAATTCTCTGTTTAACAACTATTATCTACGCGCAACCTCAATCTGAAACTCATTTTTGGCAAGGTTATTTGAACATATCAGAAACCGACTCTTTAAAACTTGTTATGCTTATTGAATATGAGAAAGACACCATTTCATTTATTGAGTTAGACAGTCCCGATCAGTTTGCATTTGAGATGCGTGCTGACACGTTTTCTGCAAAGAACGATTCTCTTTATTTTTATATAAAATCTTTAAACGCGGCTTTTAGTGGTGTTAAAGATGGCTCGAACTATAACGGAACATTTACTCAAAACAGGAAAAAGTTCCCCCTTTATTTTAGCAAAACCACTATTTTCCAGCGTTTTCCCCCTCGTCCACAAACTCCTAAGAAACCTTACCCGTATTTAGAAGAGGAGATTGAGATGCAGGGTGCCGCTGATAATACTACTATAAAAGGGACGCTTACTATGCCTCGGGAGGGTAAACCTAAGGGGCTCGTAATTACGGTTACAGGTTCTGGTTGGCAAGATCGTGATCAAACCATATACGGACACAAAACTTTTTTAGTACTCGCCGATTTTCTTACCAGAAACGGCTATGCTGTTTATCGTTACGATGATCCACCTATCCATCAGTTTAGAAATATGACTTCCCTAGATTTTCAGCACAATCTACAAGAGGTAGCCAATTATTTTATTTGCGACGATCGCTTTCGGGATGTTCCTATTGGATTTTTAGGACACAGCGAGGGGGGAACCATCGCTTGCATGGCCGCAGATGCGATGGAAGATGATGAAATTCAATTTGTAATATCTCTTGCTGCTGGCACGCAACCATTTGCCGAAATTATCACATATCAATCTGCTATTATTTCGAAAGAAATGGGTTATTCGGATGAGCATATCGAATTGATAAAAAAGAGTTCTCTAAAAATTTTAAACAGTGTTAAAAAAAGTAAAGATTTACAAAAAGCAAAAAAGAATTACATTATTGCTGCCGAAAAAGTAGCCTCGAAGCTAACCGACGAAGAGCAGGCGATGGTGGGGGTTACTCCTATCGACAATTTCAAAAAATCGCAAAGCATCACCCCTTGGTTTTATTACCTACTACAAATCGATCTTGCTAAAGTAATAAAAGGGGTAACCTGCCCTGTTTTCGCCATCAATGGAGAAAAGGACTCGCAGGTATACTACAAAGAGAATCTCGCTATTTTCTCGAAAAACTTACCCAGCAACATCCATCACCTCAACAAATCGTATCCTAATCTTAATCACTTATTTCAAACATCTACAACAGGTTCTGTAAGAGAATACAAAGAGATAGAGGAGACTATTTCACCCTTAGTTTTACACGACATATTACACTGGTTAAATACTATAAATGAATAATACAACATGGCAAGAAGAATATTAGTAGCTACTGGCGGTGGCGATTGCCCTGGCTTAAATGCCGTTATAAGGGGCATTGTTAAAGCGTCGCAATCCGACAACGAAGAGTGGCAAATTATTGGCTGCATTGAGTCGTATAATGGGTTATTAAAAGACAATATTGAATTAATGGAACTTACCCCTGAGGTGGTTGCTGGCATTCACGTACAAGGAGGTACTATTATAAAAACCACCAATAGAGGCGGTCCATTCTCTTTTCCTGTTCGTGATAAAAACGGTGTTTGGCACGAAGAAAACCGAGCTGAGCTTTTTAGGAAAAGATTGGAGAACATGGGTATTGAGGCTATTATTAGCATTGGGGGCGACGGCTCGCAACGCATATCTATGCAACTCGAAAATTTGGGTATTAATGTAATTGGTGTTCCCAAAACTATTGACAACGACTTGGCGTGTACCGATTACACCTTTGGTTTTCAGACAGCTGTGGAGATTGTTACCGAGGCTGTTGACAGGTTGGTAACTACGGCAGCCAGCCATAACCGTGTTTTTATTTTAGAGGTAATGGGACGCGATGCGGGCTGGATTGCGCTGCATGCTGCTATTGCAGGCGGTGCCGAGGTTTGCATTATTCCTGAAATACCGTACGATCCTAAGGTAATAGCCCAACATATTGAAACACGCTATAAAGAGGGGAAAGGGTTTTGTAACATTATTATAGCCGAGGGGGCAAAAGGGGTAGACGGAGAAGTGACTGGCAAAGAGGCAGAGAAGATTGGCGACCACCATCTAAAATTAGGAGGCGTAGGCGATAAGCTAAAGCAAGAACTTTTAGATTTGGGCGTAGATCACGACATTAGGGTAACGGTACTTGGCCACTTACAACGCGGAGGCACCCCTATTGCATACGACCGAGTGCTTGCAACTGCATTTGGAGTGAAAGCATTTGAATTGGCAAAAGAGAGAAAATATAGTAGAATGGTAGCCTATAATCACCCCAACATTGTAGATGTTGAACTAGAGAAAGTTACCGAAAAAGGTAATTTTATTAACCCTAAAGCCAACAATTTTGTGAATACAGCACGCAAAGTGGGCATCTCTTTTGGCGATGAATAAAGCTAACAATGTGGCTATTATATTTGCCAACGGTGCCAATCCCACCCACGAAAATGCAATACAACTGCTACAAAAAGCAGCTACTATTATTTGCTGCGACGGAGGATTAGAAAAACTATTACAACATCAAATTCTACCCACTGTAATTGTTGGTGATTGCGATTCTATTTCAGAAAAACACCTCATTGAATTTCAGGAAATCATCCATAAAGATAGTTCCGAAGAATATAACGACCTACAGAAAGCGCTTCTTTATTCTATTGCTAACAACATTAAAGAGGTAACCATTATGGCGGCGCATGGATTACGAGAAGACCATTTTTTGGCCAATATTGGTATTATAATGAGTTATTTTCAGCAGATAAAGATCACCATGATTACCGACTGCGGCATCTTTACCCCTATTTCCGACACTACGCAATTCGAGAGTTTCCCTCAACAACAAATCTCCATTTTCAGTTTCTCTCCCCAACCTTTTTCTGCGGAAGGGGTTCACTATCCTATTGAGAACAGAATTTTCACACAACTATGGGAAGGGTCGTTGAACGAGGCGACTGGTAGTCAATTTCGCATTATTTGCAATAAGGCGCAATTATTAATATATCAAACATTTAAAAGCTAACAACAAATTTACAATATGGAACCAAACATCAACAAAGGGAAACTTTTTTTAATACCATCGCCATTAGGAGAACACGATTTCTCCTATATTTTTCCAGCCATTAATGCTGAGATTATTCAAGATATTGATCATTTTATTCTTGAAGATTTACGAACAGGGAGACGTTTTATAAAAAAACTGGGGATGAAAAAGCCCATGGAAGGGTTAGAGTTTCTATCTCTTAACGAACACACGCGTCCTAAGGAGTTTAAAAAGCTCATTGAGCCTTGTTTGGAGGGGAAACATGTGGGACTTCTCTCCGATGCTGGCACACCATGTGTAGCCGATCCTGGCAATGTGGTGGTGGCATTAGCACACAAACACCAAGTTGAGGTGGTACCGCTGGTGGGTCCTAACTCTATCCTTCTAGGGTTGATGGGCTCTGGACTTAACGGTCAGCAGTTTGCCTTTAACGGTTATCTTCCTCGCGAACCTAAGGGGCGAGAAACGCAACTGTTGTTTCACGAAAAATTAATGCAACGCAATAAACAAACACAAATTTTTATTGAAACTCCTTACCGCAACAATCACTTTTTTCAATCGATGTTAAAGGTATGCCAAAACGATACTTACATTTGCCTAGCCACCAATGTGGGTACAGAAACGCAGAGTATAGTAACGAAAACGGTAAGGGAATGGAGAAAAATGAAGATAGACATACATAAACAGCCTACTGTATTTTTAATGGGGGTAACGGTGTAAGCAGATGATGACGCAAATAGCCATTGGATTTGCTACGTGAAGGGGTGGTTAACGGCGCAGACCCAAAAATCCGCAAAGCGCATATTGAAAGAATTAGAAAGAAGTATGGCGAAAGTATCTTTTGGAAAAATTTTTATGGGTCAGAACTAAATAGGCACACGAGTTGATAGATTTTTCAAATCGTTTCTCTCTATACAAGTATTATTCACTAACAGTTTATAAGATGGGGATTCAGGATAAACAAGAAATATTTACAAGCACTAGCATTAAAAGAAGAGGCA
>CAYJOY010000072.1:0-8577 GCA_964371885.1 uncultured Lentimicrobiaceae bacterium
GATATTATGTTTCCCATACGTTATCCCAATTTATTGCGGAGAGAGGGGGATTCGAACCCCCGGTAGGGTTGCCCCTACGTCAGTTTAGCAAACTGGTGGTTTCAGCCACTCACCCATCTCTCCGTTCCAAAACCCTAAAATTTGGACTGCAAAAATACACTTTTTTGTTTATCACTCAACCTAAATTTTAAGTTTTTTTTAATTTATTAAAACATTGAATTTAAGGATATTAATACCCTAATATTTTCAACATTGATTTATAGCTCTGTTCTTTTGCGAACAATTTTGTTACAAATTCGCCATTTTCGTCGCGCGAAATGATGATATGTTTAGGTGCTGGAGTTAAGCAATGTTGTATTCCTCCATAACCACCTACCGACTCCTGGTATGCACCAGTGTGAAACATTCCTACATACTGAACATCAGCATTGCCATTCTCCACATCCTCAATTGTTGGGTTAGTTATCTTTGGTAAAAATACAGCATTAAGATAGGCCTCCGAATTATAGTAATCGTGGCTATCGCATGTTACACCTCCTAAGAAGATACGTTCATACTCTTTATCCCAATTATTTACTGCCAATATAATAAATTGTTGGTTAATTGCCCAAGTATCTGGCAGCGTAGTCATGAATGAACTATCAATCATATTCCACAGCTCGCGATCATTTTGTCGTTTTTGATGCAATACAGAATACAAGATGGCACTCGCCTCACCTACTGTATATGATCCAAACTCGGTAAAAATGTGAGGTTCCTTCACTTTCTCTCTTTCACAAATCAATTTTATTTGCGAAACAATCTCCTCCGTCATATACTCATAATCGTAATCGAAAGTAAGATTGCTTTTAATTGGGAAGCCACCACCTATGTTCAGAGAGTCTAACTCAGGACATATCCTTTTCAAATCGCAATACAAGTTAACACATTTTGTTAATTCATTCCAATAATATGCTGTGTCGTTAATTCCCGTATTTATGAAAAAATGTAACATTTTCAGTTCAAACTTAGGATTGTCTTTTATCTTTTCTAAATAAAACGGAATTATATCATTGTATCTAATTCCCAATCGGGAAGTATAGAATTCGAAACGTGGTTCTTCTTCAGCTGCAATTCTTATTCCTATTTTACATGGTTCCTCTATTACTCTGTCTAGTTGCGACAACTCAAACTTATTATCTAAAACCGAAATTAAATTATTAAATCCTGCTTTTTTTAATACTCCAATATGGTCGATATACTGTTGTTTTTTAAATCCATTACATATAATGAAGCTCTCTTTTGAGAACTTTCCCTCATCGTGAAGCGTTTCTATTAGGTTCAAATCGAACGCAGACGAAGTCTCAATATGCACATCATTTTTCAACACTTCATTCAGAACAAACTCAAAATGAGAACTTTTTGTACAATAACAATAGTTATATTGCCCCTGATAATCGGCCTTGGCAAATGCCACATTAAACCATCGACGCGCTTTGTGAATATTTTGAGAAATTTTCGGAAGATATGTTATCTTCAACGGGGTACCGTACTGTTTAATAATATCCATTAATGGAATTTCATGGAACAACAACTCATTATCTTCTACTTGAAACTCTTCCTGTGGAAACTCATAAGTTTGCGAAATTAAATCGATATACTTCGTTCTCATAACTAATAAATTTGTTAAGTGATTAAGGCGACAAAAATAAAGAAAAAAAATGTAAATGAGTTACATCTTATCAAAAAAATCAATCCAAACTAATCAAATCACTATAAATAATTATATTTAGCATCATTTAATAAATATTTTAAGCTCAATTACTAATTATTTTATCGTATATTTTTATAAAATTGTTTCTATATATCAATAAAAAAGGTTACTTTTGCCGTTTAAAACTATCACATAAAATGAAAAATTTTGCTGCCATCGACTTTGAAACGGCCAATGCGAAAAGGACTAGTGTTTGTAGTGTAGGCATTGTTGTTGTAGAGAATGGAGAAATTACCAATCGTTACTACTCTTTAGTAAAACCTGTCCCAAACATGTACCATTGGGGATGTTCGAAAGTAAATGGGCTATCGAAGAAAGACACTAACGATGCGCGTACCTTTCCAGAAGTTTGGAAAGAAATCATACCGCTTATTAAAGATTTTCCTCTTATTGCGCATAATAAAAGTTTCGACGAATCGTGTTTAAAAGAGTGCTTTAAAGTGCATAGAATGCGCTATCCAAAGTATGTATTTCACTGTACAGAGCAAGAGTCGCGAAAAATTTTTCTAGATTTAGAAAACTACAAACTGAAAACAGTATCAGCCTATTGCGGATATGATTTACAAAATCACCACCATGCTTTAGCCGATGCCGAAGCATGCGCCTCTATTGGAATTAAAATTTTCTGCCATGAAAAGAATTGAGTTACTAGCTCCTGCAAAAAATGCAACACAAGGCATAACAGCTATTAATCATGGTGCCGACGCACTATACATTGGAGCTGCATATAGTGCCCGCGCCAATGCTGGCAACTCGATACAAGAGATTGAAGCACTGTGTAAATATGCACACTTATATGGGAGCAAGGTGTTTGTAGCACTCAATACATTACTTAAAGAAAGCGAACTCAATTCGGCCGAGTTACTTACGCATCAACTCTATAATATAGGGGTAGACGCACTCATCATACAAGATCTCTCACTACTTTCTCTTGCGTTACCTCCTATTCCATTGCATGCTAGCACACAATGCGACATAAGAAATATTGAGAAAGTACAACTATTTGAGAAACTCAACTTCGAACGAGTTATCTTAGCAAGAGAACTTTCATTACATCAAATTTCCGAAATTAGCAGAGCTACATCCATAGAATTAGAAGCATTTGTGCACGGTGCTGTGTGCATTGGATACAGCGGCCAATGTTTCATTAGTGAATACGCATGCCAACGCAGTGCCAATAGAGGAGAGTGTGCACAGCTATGTAGATTGCCATACTCGCTTCAAAACAGAAACAATGAAGAGATTATAAGTGAAAAACACTTCTTATCGCTTAAAGATATGGACAGGAGTGAGCACTTGCTGCAAATGATAAATGCGGGCATTACCTCTTTTAAAATTGAAGGAAGACTTAAAGATGAAACCTACGTAAAAAACACAACGGCATACTATCGCCAGAAATTAGATGCCATTCTCGAGCAAAAAAGAGATTGCGGAAAGAGTAGCCGCGGCAAAACTACATTTTTTTTCACCCCCAACCCTCAAAAAACGTTTCAAAGAAGCGCCACCAATTTCCATCTAACGGGCACCTCTCACAAAGAATTACATATCAACACATCTAAATCGATGGGAGAAAAATTAGGTGTGGTAACAAAAATTACTGATAAGTATTTCTCTATTGATCATCACAATGAGATTACGAATGGCGATGGCGTTGTATTCTTCGACAAAAACGGTGAACTTAAAGGATTTAGGATTAACAGTGTGCAGCAAGAGCAACTCTATTGGCTAGGAGAGCAGCCTAATATTTACATTGGGGCAGTTGTTTATAGAAATTACGACCACGCCTTCGAAAAGAAAATCAAGCACAAATCAGCAGAGCGCAAGTTAGCGATTGAACTCTATTTTGCAGAAACTGAGGATGGTTTTTCTCTTAGCATGAAAGATGAGTTAAAAAATGAGGGACTAGTGGCGTTACCCTGCAATAAAGAACTAGCAAAAAACAGCGAAAACGTTGAACATAATATCTGTCAACAATTGAAAAAACTGGGAGACTCGCCCTTTGTCGCTAATTCCGTCACTATATCTATCAATAAACCATACTATCTCCCCGCATCGTTTCTCAATCAATTACGACGAGAATGTGTAGATAGACTCTCTGAAAAGATCATACAGGAACAGGAACAACACCAACCGCATCACCATCCCATTAATAATGAAAGTATTGCAATTTACAAACGGGCATTCTCTCTTAACCCAAAGCAGTTACTACAATCAAAATATTGCGTTAGGGGTGCTTACAATCTTTGTTTAAAAGAAGGAACACCCTACGAAGATCTTTTTTTAGTCTGCAATCAAATAAAATGGAAAATCAACTGCAACTGTTCTCTTTGCGAAATGACTTTGTCTGCTTACTAGTAATCCCAATCCCATTGGTTCGATAATTGGAAATGGTGTAGCAATTGCTCTTTCTTCGTTTTATACTCAAAGATAATATTATCGCCATCGAAGTACCACATTTGGTTAAAGAGTTTCAACTCTTTGTCTGGAATCATGAGCACTTTTTTATCAACGTTTCCAGGTCCATTTATTCTTACCAACACCCAGCATGTTTCTTTGGGTTCATTAAGGTTCGCTGTAAGCCATACATCTTCAGGTTCGGTATAATTCAAATAATGGTCATTATATAGCACATACACTGCATCGTCTTTTGTAAACGTAGCAAAAGAGAGCCCTTGGGAAGTGGCAGGAGCGGTATGTGTAGAGGTAATTAAACCCGTTGCTTTATTGTAAAGTGGGGATGAATGACGAATAGCATCATTCATATAGGTAATAGGCATATCTGAACTACGCATTTGTGCACGTTTCAAAACCTCTGAGCCAGCACGCTCGCCGTCGCTGTCTACCGCATATATATTGTACACAATAGCCTTGGTATAATTAGTGTACGATGTTGTCCCTTTCTTTGGGTCTACCAAAGGAACTTCCCTGTACTGCTCTCCCAACATAGCAACAAAGCCGCTGGGCAATTCAAATAACTTTTTGCATGCTAAATCGTATTGTTGATTTGGGAATGCAAACTCATCGTATGCCTCATCAGTGCGGTCTTTAAAGCTAATACTAAATTTCGTTGTTTGCATAGTTGCTCTCTCTTCTAAACGAACATCGTAAACAGCCGAGAAGTGCCCCGATGAAAACGTATTATATTTCTCTTCATAATAACCTGACACAAAATACTTTCCATTGTTAAGTATTAACATTTTCATTGACGTTATAAATCCAAATGGGGTAGGGTTTTCCATATTTACCTGATCCATTTCATACAACGACACAATATGCATTGCTGGATTGGAGAGTTTTTGCTTAACAGAAGTAGCTGATGATATTAAAAACAAAGCTTTATGTTTATTTGTTAATGCAAAATCGTGTACTTTAAAATGGTTATTCTTAAAATTAGGCTCAAAGATTTGATTCCATAATATTTCACCATTTTTATTAAATACATATACTATGTAATTTTGCAATTTCTTATCTTGATCAATTACTACTAAAACAATCCCAAAAGAGTTTTTATCTGGCGATTCTGCCGCAAAATGGAGAACTTGGTCTTTCGGCTCTAGCACGTGCGTAAGAAGCACTTCAGGTTCCACCTCTTTTTCTGCTTTAGATTTTGAAGAGATTGCGATGGTTGCTTGTGAAAATTTTAGTTGCTTTGCCTTCGAAGTATTAATATAGTAGGCCATAACATTTCCTTCGTAGTCGAATGTGGAAAAAACAGGCTGTTCACCTATTGGCAACTTCAAATTGTTTATTTGCACACTCCTATTTGCTAGGTTATATGTTATCAATTGGTTTTGGCGATACAATGGATCTGAATGAATAGTATTGTGATAAAAAGTAACCTTATTACCCTCTTCACCTACTAACAACTGCGTAGACGACTCAGGCAAATAATTCAACAAAGGGGTTCCTCCCGCTTCAACCACAAACTCTTGTGAAGAAAGATTGAAAAGGAAAATACAAAAGGCAAAAAGGGTAAAAATAATTTTTCTCATACTCTTATACTATAATAAATGTATACTAATTTCTCGTGCTGCAAAAGTAATCATTTATCTCATATAACAACAATTTTATTATTGTTTTTTTTAGTTTTTTGCTAATGTAACATGAGCTATCATTCATCTTCTATAAATTAAAAAATGATAGCTTATAAACCTTTAAAAAACAGCAAATAAATAGATAATATGTTCATTATTTATTCTTTTTTACCCCAAAATAAAATTGAATTAATAAATAGATACAAGTTTAGCAGATAGCATACTCATTACAACCAATTAACAATGAAACAATTACAAAAAATGACAAAAAAGTGCAAAATTGACAAAAAATAAGTATCTTTGTAAAGATTTTCTAACTAAATAATTATCAACATGAACGAACAAGAAAACGTTGTAAGCTTCTTCAGATTTGAAGATTTGCGCATTTATGCCAAAGCCCTTGACTACATTAATTGGTTACACCAAGTAGTGGTAAAATTCCCTGACGACCAAAAGAGTTTGTTAGTCGAACCATTTATGGATTCATCACAAGCAATTGCCTTACAACTTGCAGAGGGGTCTGCAAGAAATAAAGCGCAATTTATCTACTATTTGAAAATGGCTAAAAGTTCCGTAAGAGAATGTGTAGTATTTACAGAAATAGCCTCGCGCTTAGCACTCATGGATGATGACGAAAAAGAGTATTCTCGTACTCAACTTATGGAAATGACAAAAATGATTGGATCATTAGTGGCTTCTCTACAACGTATTGCACAAAATACTCGTACAACCGATGATGATGATGATGATATGGACTTATTATAATATGAGTTTCAATTTATAATAAATTGAATATATTCCTAAAGCCCAGCAGAATAAACTCTGACTGGGTTTTTTTGTAACATTATGTTCACAAAATATAAACATTGATGTAATTATAATACACTTAATTCGCTGGTTCAAAAAATCAATTTTTGTTCTTAACAAAGCACACACATTTATGATAAAGAAAATAATAGCAAATTGCCTATTTTTAGGATGTTTAGCCACAGGAGTTGGGTATGCACAGAAAGCGGAAAATGTTATATCTCGCGAAGATTCGCTTCTAAAAATCGAGAAAAGTTGGGAAAGCAATGTAGATGCACAACTCATTAAACTAAAAAAACTAGAAAAACTAAAAATTTCTGGATATGTACATGCACAAATTGAATTTGCTCAGCAATATGGTAAAACAAAAGTAGGTAATCCTAGTAGCTACAAGCCTGAAAGAGATTTTGACAACGGCAATTTTTTTAGATTTGGCTTAAGACGTTCACGTATTAAAGTAGCATGGGAAGAACAATTTGGAACAGCAGTATTTCAGATGGACTTAACCGAAAAAGGGTTCAACCTCCGCGATGCGTACGTACGGGTATCTGAACCATGGTTAAAGACATTCTCTTTAACAGTAGGTATTTTCGACCGTCCTTTCGGCGATGAGATATCGTATTCATCCTCATTAAGAGAATCACCAGAACGTTCAAAAATATATACCGAATTATTTCCCAATGAGCGCGATTTAGGGGCAAAACTTACTATTGCAGCACCGAAAAAATCTAAACTATACGGATTAAAGCTAGACGCTTCTGCAATGAGCGGTAACTCCATTGTACAATTTAGCAACAAAGACAAAGAGGCGTTTTCGAGCAGTAAAATGGACTTTATTGGGCATTTAAAATACGATAAAAAATGGGAAAAATATAGCTTTGGAATTGGAGCCTCAATGTATTACGGGACAGTAAATAATGCCGACACTATGTTTTATACTATTCAAGATAAGAAATGGGTTGGAACAGCAACAGAAGCAAATGAAAACCTTATTCGCCAATATTACGGTGTGGATGCTCAATTTTCTGTAAAAACTAAATGTGGTTTAACCCAAATTAGAGGAGAATACATAATAGGAAACCAACCTTCCATTAGCGATGATTTTACCTCACCTTTGGGCGACATTACTTTTGATGCCTCTGAACCTTATAACTACCTTAGAAAATTTCAAGGATGGCATGCATACTATATTCAAGGGATATATAACACCCCTCTCAAAGTAACTCTGAAATATGGATACAACGATCCCAATACAGAAATTAAGAAAAACGAGATTGTAAATGCGGCAGATATTAGCTATCACAGCTTTGGTGTGGGGTTAGTATACGATATTACTTCTTATATAAGAGTGATGGCATACTATGAAATCAACGTTAACGAAAAGAGCGATGGGATATCTGTAGTAGAATACGATAATGACAAACTACAACCACTGAATTATAACAACAACCTAAAGGACAACGTATTTACATTGAGATTACAGTTTAAATACTAACATCATAATACTGATAACAAAAAGCCGCAATTCTCTTAGATATTGCGGCTTTTTTTATAATTAATCGGATCATAACCTCTAACGCAACTTTCCCACCATCAGCAAACACCTCTTCAGCCTTAGCTACTTAGTGCCATGTTGCCGTTTGCTGTGTACTACAAATTTTTTACATCTTCATTGTGTTTTGTTTGTTTTCTTTATTTTCTCTCCAACTTTTTGTCTTGATACAAAAAGTTGCAAAAAAATCAAGGCTTCGAAATAGCCCCCCGCTCTGCCATTTCTCTCTTCTCACCTTCGGGGTAGACAAAAAAGCGAAGCTCGTGGGGGTAGAATACTCCTGAGGGAGGCGATTCGCTTTTTTTATACGCAAGCGCCCCCTCGGTTCGATAGGAGAAATGGCATTCACCCTCGTCTGCTTCGTTCGAAGCCCCGCCCACCCGCGGGTGGCATAAACTGTACAGTGCGTTAATCCACTTGCTTTAAGCGTC
>CAYJOY010000073.1:0-8538 GCA_964371885.1 uncultured Lentimicrobiaceae bacterium
GAAGTGGGAAAGGGTATTTAGAATCGCTTTGGTGGCGCTCCATTCTGTCCATATTTCTGAAATCACAAAGCCCGAGAGTATCAACAAAAAAGCCCACTCCGCGTATTGTAAAGGCTTACTTTTGAGTAGTCCATTCGCAAATCCAATACGTTGCCATTCAGGGTTTGGCCGCGCTTCGGAGGGAGAACATTCTTGGTACTTCTGACACGAACGGGCACACCCGCCGCAAAGAACGCAAGCGTCATTATCGGAAATAGAAGCTGGGTATAAGCCTATACCACAACTCTTGGCGCTATGCTTATACAAGTGCTCGCTTGCCACACACGATTTATCGCGACATTGGCTACACACCTCAGGGCGCTTTACACGCCATCCCAGCCAAGAGAGCTTGCTATACATGGCAAGTAAAAGGCCAATAGGACACACATATTTGCAGAATGTATTCTTCTCATAAAGCCATCCAATCACTATTGATAATAGCATAATTGCTAATAGATACCACGCCATATAATAAGGATTTCGGTGGATGGCCAATCCTTGAATACCCACCAACAAGATTATGGTATAAAAGAGCGGGATCATCCAGCCTGAAGTAAGCAGGGCGGGCCGTTTGCGCCGTAGCCCAACTTTTGCCGCAAGAGATGTTACTAATTCAACGGGGCACACCATGCACCAAATTCTGCCAAAAAAAATGGCACCAATCACGATAAACGGCCACCAATACGACCATACCAGCAAGTTCCCAATATTGGTATTGCGCAACTGAATAAGAAAACTGCTATCTGTAGAATAGGCAGAAAATCCACTGTAAATTAAGAAAATAAACACCAGCAGTGTAAATATTTTCACTAGGGTTGATGCCACACGATGTCGCAAAAAGGTATTGATAATGGATAACATAAGTTATTATATTTGAATGCGCAAAGATAGCATCAAAATATCAATATTGAAAGGTCGTTACCTTTTGAATTATGGTAAAAATGAAAATGATTGACGAATCATTTGCTTCTAAATGAGCTCTCCTTACGACCACTGCAATACCCAATTGAGGTGGCGATCACCAAATCATTTTCAAAAATCAATAAAAAATAAAAGAAGAGGACATTATTCC
This sequence comes from uncultured Lentimicrobiaceae bacterium, assembly GCA_964371885.1. Classification (GTDB taxonomy): domain Bacteria; phylum Bacteroidota; class Bacteroidia; order Bacteroidales; family WCHB1-69; genus CAYJOY01. The sequence goes on from CAYJOY010000073.1 coordinate 1,112, forward strand.
AATAAAAATATTATTTTTGCTGCCAACTGTCCACCACCATTAGTTAGTAAGGAGATGAAAAAAACAACCATTATTATACTCATTTTGTTAGCCTACATTTGGGGTTATGCAGAAGAAAAACAATCTCAAGATTCGCTTAAAATAAAGGGGAAGCCTATTGTTCAGCTTTTTACCAACTTTAAAGCGGGGTTATACGAACAGAATAAATCGTCGGGATTTAATATTGACCGTGCTTTTATTGGTTACGAGGTGGCTTTGCCGAAAGGGTTTTCGGCAATGGGGCGGTTTAATATGGGGACAACACGCGTGGGAAATGAACTGAAATTTGAAGTTTTTGTGAAAAATATACAGGTAAATTGGGAGTATAAAAACTTTTTCACTTCGGTGGGACTTATCAATTTAATGCAATTTTCAGAACCAGAACGATTTTGGGGGCATCGCTATATATTTAAGTCGTTTCAGGAACAGTATGGATATACTTTCTGCGAAGATATAGGAATATTAGCAGGCTACCATTTCACAAAGTGGTTGTCGGTAGATGTGGCTTTTACCAATGGGGAAGGGAGAAAGTTTCAATATCAGAATAATGAATTTCGCTATGGAGCAGGCATCTCTTTTAAACCTATAAAAGGATTGCTAATACGTGGTTACTTCGACTACTACGAAGATACGATGCAACAAGAAGAGAATGAGGACCAACTATCATATTCGGTGTTTGTTGGTTACCAACACCCTTGGTTTACCCTTGGTGCCGAGTACGACCAGTCGTATAATTTTCAATTTGCAAAAGGGTTAGACCTATATGGATGTTCCTTTTTTGGAACAGTAAAAGTCTACAAGAATTTTTATCTTTATGGTCGTTTCGATCTTTTAAAATCTAATAAAAAGGAGGCTCCCCGAGATGAAGATGGGAATATGATTATTGCCGGTTTCGAGTACAAACCGTGGAAATACTTAAGTATCTCTCCCAATTATCAAACATGGAAAGGGGAAAACAGCATACGCGAGCACTATTTGCTCATTAGCTTAGGATTTAGCATCTAACAACATTTATAGCAGATTATCAGCAGAAACAATATATTTCATAATACACTTAATTAAAATAAATTAAAACAATGTCATACACAAAAATAGCCATTATTGCCCTTCTCTTTTTCCTTCTCATTTCTTGTAATTGCGACTCAAAGCAGGGTTTACTTTCCAAAGAACGCGCTGCTTTTACAGAGCGACTTGAGATGAGAAATATAGATACCCATCGTGCCGAGGCACTCACATCGCTGTTAGAAAGTAGTGATAGTGCCTCTCAGGTAATGACACTATTTTTAGTTAACAACATGTCGGACAACGATTTTGACACGCTCAGCACGGCACTTTTAGCAGAGAATGTGGAATATGCCTTGAAAGCGCGGGAAGAATTGCCGTGGGCTCAATCGGTGCCAGATGCTATTTTTAAAAACGACGTGCTCCCTTACGCACTGCTTGACGAAACGCGCGACCAATGGCGCAAACCATACTACGATATGCTTTTGCCTTTTATAGGAGATTTGACCGATCCTTTGGAGATTACAAAAATGTTATGCTCAAATTTAGATTCTTTAGTGGGCGTGGTGTACAGCACGCAGCGGAAGAAAGCCAATCAATCGCCGTTAGAGTCGATGGAATCGGGGCTGGCTTCGTGCACTGGCCTTTCTATTCTTCTTTGCAATGCGCTTCGCACGTTAGGAATCCCCTCCCGTTTAGCGGGTGCGCCAATGTGGGTCTCTGTTTACGGGAATCACAGTTGGAGCGAGGTTTGGATAGATGGGAAATGGCATTTCATTGAGTACAATGCCGAAGGGATAGATAAAAGCTGGTTTTTAAGCCGTTGCGCCGAATTTGAAGGGTTAACAGATCCTTTACATCAAGTATATGCCACCTCATTTGCTAAAAACGGTGCCCATAGCTATTTCCCACTGCCGTGGAGTACTGAAGATACCACCATTCACGCACATAATGTAACCAGCAGATATATAGCGCTACACAAAGCTGAAGTGGAAGAAAAAAACAGCAAGAAAGGGGCAGTTAATATTAGAATATATAGAGAAGGGGGCAACATTGCCAAAAGTGAAGATAGAGTTGCTACCTCTGTTGTTATTGTTGATGAGGCGGGAAAAGAAGTGGCAAGCGGAACCAGCAGTGGGCCACATGCCGACATGAACGACTTTCTAACCCTCTATGTTGAGGATATGAAACAATACTCCGTAATTTGTGGTACGCAAACACAAACTATAAAAGTAAACAAAGCGGAAAACGGTGAAATTAATCTCAAATTTTTTGTCGAAAATTAAAGAATAACGTTGTTTTCATCCACTCTTTAAGAAAGACCTTTTACCTGCGATTTTATTGCTACATACTCTTTCAAGTAGTTCGGTTCGAAGTAGGCTGCATCTTCAAATTGCTGGTTTCCGAACCGTAGTAGTGCTGGTATTATAAGGTTTTCTGCCGATAAAGGGGTAAAATCGAATTGTGCATTTGGGTGGTTAATGATCACTTTTGCTTTAGGGGCACCGTTTCCAGAGAAGATTATAGTCTTCTCTTTTAGCAGTTCAGCGGCATAGTTCTCATCGAGGATAACAGGTGTGGCTTTCCCAATTTCAGAGGTATTGTGTTTGTAGAATGTGGTATACACTTCCATTCTACGGGCATCTATCATTGGAGCATAGAGATAATCTTTGTTGTTGAATCTTTGTTTAGAGGCGTAAAATAGTGAGGTGAGTGTGGAGATGGCTATAAGGGGGATTCCGAGACCAAATATTAGCCCTTTGGCTGCCGATGCTCCGATACGGAGCCCAGTGTATGAGCCTGGTCCTTCGCTAATTACCACCCCGTCTAACTGTCGTGGCTTGAGTCTGGCCTCGCGCATCACTTCATCAATATAAACAAAAAGTTTTTCGGCATGGGCGTACCCATCGGCACTTTCCCGTTTGGCTAACAGTATCGTTCCGCAAGCTACGGCTACTGAACAAACGTCTGTAGCAGTTTCTATGTATAATAAAATGGCTGTGTTAGTATTCATTATCATCCTCCTCTTCTTCTTCTTCTGGTTCAACTATAAATTTACTGCTAAAGCGTCGTACTATCGACTTACTCCCTAATCTGTAAGTGAATGATGGTAGCCCGTCGCCCGATTTTAACATTCTGTGTTTCGCTTTTACACTTCTTATCTCATCATTAAAGGCCTCGTTTTGTGAGTAGCCATACATAATGTTATTGTCAAATTGGAAAAAATAAACAACATCATCAATGTCGAAATAAAGATACAATCTGTTTCTGGATCCCCGTTTTTCAATCACAATTTTGCCAGGTATGCTTCTGTACACCTGTTGAGAGTTACATATAATAAGTGGTAGGTCAGACTGTGTAATGAAGGTAGAGTTCTCTTTATCCCAAGTAAAGCTGAGGTTGGAGAACATAAACTGTACCTGTAGTTTTTCGGGAAGTCTCTTCACTTCGCCCATCATGTTATCGTTATTATACTTTATGTAATCGTCGTACCCTAAAATATTTTGGAGTGCGTTTTCGTACGATTCTTCACCCGAAGGGTCTACAAAATCGAAACTGCCTGAGTTTTCGATAGCCTTCGTAAAAATCTCCATAGAGTTGTCGTTAAAGAAGAAGTCGATAGAGGTAATGAGTTCCATAACAGCGGAGTCGTTTTTCATATAGTTGATAATGGAGCCGTTGGTGTTAAAATCGACGCGCCCTAGTTTCGTCCCCATATCAACAGTTCCTTGCCCTATGGTAATACATTCGCTTTTGTTCATAGTAATAATATTTTCAGATAGGGTTAGGTCTTTCAGTTTTGCCATTGAGGCGGCTCTAAACTCTTGCGATGCGTGGTCGTAGGTAATATAGCCCCACACGTTAATATATTCGGCGTCGTTAAACTGTTCTTTAGCACGGCCAAAGGCGGTATAAATCCTTCCTGTAGTGTTGGCCGATGCCACCGCCACCACCACTTTCCGCTCGGTTACATCTTTTGTCCTTTCGTGCACACGTAGGTAGATAGCGTCGGGGTTTACCTGCTGCAATATCTTCATGGCGGGATACACATTGGTGTCGCAGTCGTGAATAAGGGTAACGCCACCAAAAAAAGAGAGGAAAGTGTCTACACTATGGAGTTCAAACCTCCCATCAAAACCAAAATGTGGGCTTAACGTAAAGTTCGACTCTTTCGAGATTGTTCCAGCTCCTATGGTTCTTTCATAATACCACATCGTATCGATATTGAGCACCTGTGTTTGGTCAATTTCGTCAACATAATCTATCTTGCCAGAGCCTCTAAAGTCGTGGGCTGTGTTTACTTTAGCCACCGCATCGTATACCAAGTGGAATTTGTTTATTTTTCCTGCTAATATTCTCGAATTAGAGAAAGATGGAATCTCCCCTTTTTCTAAAATGGTTACCTTTCCGTCTTTTGGAATAATTGCCGCATCGCCTACATCAATAAATCTAACCCCTTCTGTTTCTATAATATTTTCTCCGAAATCGAAGCTGGCCGCTGTTGCCGTAAAAAAGAGGCTCCGTTTATCGGGGTTAGTGGCAATCAGTTCATTACCCTGGCTCACCATATCTACCAGGTCGCGAGCATCAGTATTATTAATGTCTACATCTTTATGTGGGTCATCTTCCCAAACAAACTTCAAGATATTCTCATCGATGGTATTCCATTCAAACGCTTTTGCCATGGCTCTAAACTCGTTTTTCACAAAGCGCACCTCCGACGCATCGTCGTTGGCTTCAAATTTTCCTATCCTAGTTTCAAAATCGATATGTGTTTTGTAGTTTTCTGTTTCGAAGGCGAAATCGTTGTTATCTTCTAGCGAGAATATCCTCAGGTTAGCCGTATCGGCCAGCAATTCGTGGTGCTTAAACTCGAACAGTTGCGAGGTTAAGTCGGCACGTTTAAAAAGAAAAGTACCTGTTCCATACATACCATGCGAGGTAATAAGTGAGTTTCCGGTTAACGTAGACTCATTAAAAATGGAGATTGGTTCTTCAAGTGTGTGTATGTACATCTGGTCTTGATAGGGTAGCCAGTTGAGGTAGCCATCGTTGGTAGATGCGGGGGGAAACTCAACGCCCGCCAATTGTGGTAACACTTTATGGGTGGTGGCTGCTCCGTTTGTAGAGTCTAAGAAAAAGATCAAACTATCGGAATAGGTAGTTGATGTTTGGAAGTTGATGGTCCCTTTTCCTCTCAATCCGTGGTTACTCAAGTCGATAAGGCTCGTAAAATCTCCTCGTCCCTCGTAAGTGGGGAGCTCTTTTGTTTGATGCCTGAACCCTAAGGAGAAGTCGGGTCGTACCTGTAGTGGCTCAGCAATATCGGGGAAAATTCCTCCCGATACTAATCTGCCGTCGAACTCAAGCGAATCTATTTCGAAGTTGTCGAGGTTTACAATAGTAAATAGGTTCACGTGGTACCAAAAGCGGTCGCGGTCGTACGCTCCGTTGTGTACAAAATCGTGGTCGTAAAATACCTTTCCAGGTTTTCTACTTTCAAAATAGGGGTACTTCGGGTTATCTATTCTCCCCGCTTTATTGTGCGGCATATCTATGTGAAGATTTCCAGAGAGTTCTTCAATCCAGCTGTTTACCTTTACTAGTTGTTTCTCACCGTACATGTTTTCTGGCCCATTTACATCCTCAACATACATAATCATAGAGTCGATAACATTGAGCTCTACGTTAAAGTTGTCGTAGTGAAAATTACAATTATGGGAAACAAAATCGAAGAGCCCAGCAATCACGCGTCCCGAGAAATTCATATCTCTATTTTTTTTCACGGTTACTTTTTCACCAGTAGGATATACGTTCACAATTTGTGCGTCGCTGAGCACAAAAAACTCGCAACCACTTACACGTAGGTCGAAGGTTACTAAATCGAACACGGCATAGTGACTTTTCGATTCGAGAATAATGTCGTCGTAATCTTTTTTCCCTACATCATTATTAAGATACTGTGCCATTTTTGGACGATAATGGATTCTGTCATTACTAATATCATACTCTACAAACCCTTGTGCTGCCATTTCAATCATCATCATTTTAATATCTGTTTCCGATGCTTTAAAATGTGAGACCACCCTATGCAATGGCACCGGTTGATACTCCTCGGCACGATAGAGTTTCCATAGAGTAAATAAGGGGTTTACATCGTTATAGCCTTGTATTTCGCGCAATAAATCGGCATTAAAGTAATTTTGCGATTCGAAATAGGAAGGCGATGTTTCGGAGGTGTTCGATACCAGCGGCTTCATTTCAATAGTTTCGGTATCAATTTTCCAGAAGATAGCTTCTGTTTTAATATCCATTTTGTGATATGAGTCGTAGAACGGCGAGCGCCCCACCCCTATTTTAGGTCTCGACACTACCAACTCTTTTGATTTTTCTGAATATTTGAAGTTCGCTGCTGGGTGATAAATAGAGTCTTCTCCCACATATATACTAATGCGCGCATCGGAACTCAATACACTCTCTTGTCTGAAAAGGAAGCTATAGGCCTCAACCTTAATAATATTTTTTTCTTCTTTTTTCACAAACACATACGCAGGGTTCCCGTCTCGTCCGCCCCCTTGAATTTCTGGTCCACGCACCTTAAAAGCACCAATATAATCTACATTTTCGTAGATGTCATCAATCTCTAAAAATATATCGTCGCTTTCAAAACGGGGATAGGTAGCCTTTTCTTCAGTAACCGTTACGGTAAGTGCTTTGTCTTGTAAAGTTCCTACTATAGGTGCGGAGAAAAGCTCTGGATAGTAGAGTTTTGCCCCTTTTACTTCCATTTGTGCAAAGCGTAAATCTATCTTGTATCCCTCAAAAGTGGCTCTTACATCGCTCAAGCCAGCGCGCTCCCAGTTAACCTCGCCACTGTTTCCTTCCCAACTCAACCTAGAGGGATAAAATTTCCCCGTAGTTTCGAAAACAGTAAGGCTATCTTTTTGGGTAGCTGCCACTAAATTGGCATCGGTGAAATATATTACGGGCATCTCTTCCATGGCAATCCTGTCAAGTTCGCCATGAACAGTCCAGCGCACATTGGCATCGTTCTGCAAAATATGATCGGTAAACGTTGTGTAGTAGGTGCGCATCTTCTTGTCGAATGTGTTTTTATCCACTTTTATGTGATGTTCTATCATTTTTTGCCACGATGCTAGGTCTTCGCTCACGTACGACTTCGAAAATGCCATGTAGGCGTTTATAAAATGTACGAAATGGGGAAACGGACGGAGGCGGCGTTCTAACATCTTGTTAGAAAGGTCTATAAACAGTAATTTCGACTCCTCCGACATCATGGTAGGGTCGTTCCAGAACACTTCAAATTCCTCAACCGCTTTCTCACCCTCCTTCAGCCTATCTTTAGGCGCTGTGGCGAAGAGTTC
>CAYJOY010000074.1:0-8466 GCA_964371885.1 uncultured Lentimicrobiaceae bacterium
ATTGAGCATCCTCCTGTTTTTCAGGCTGAGTATCAGTCGGTGCAGTTTGAGCAGGTGCAGGATTTGTGGTGTTTTCTTGGGCTTTTTCTATTTCGGTTGCAAAATCTTGAAATGTACTGTTTTTGCTGAGGTAGTCGGCATTTTCGGGGATATTTAGTTCACTGCGTTTAACAATGGCAATATCTGATTGTTCGGTTACGTTCTGTAAACCCTCAAGAATAACGCTTTCACCGACTTTAAGTCCGCTCGTTACCATCCAGTTACCGCCATAAGAAGCACCTAATGTAATGGAACGTTTTACAGCTTTTGCTTTGGGAGCGTCGGGGCCGTCAACGGGTTTAATAGACGAATCGTAGCCTTCGGCAACAAATACATAGGGGTCGCCTTTGGTGTCACGCAAGACAGCGTTTTGCGGAATAAGAATAGCGTTTTCATTTACACCGATTTGTAATTTTGCACGCACAAAAAGCCCGGGCAAAAGTTTTAGGTCAGGATTTGGGAATTCTGCACGCATGGTCATGGTTGCGGTATCGGAGTTTACGCCAACATCAACGAATTTCAGCTTTCCTTGAATAGGGTACTGTGAACCGTCATTCATAATCAGAATAACGGGTAAATTAAGGTTGTTTAATTCCTTGTTTTTCATCTCGTCGGATAAATTTTCTTGTTGCTTACCCAGAGCAAAAAGTTCTTGTACGGATTGGGTCAAGTCAACATTCATGGGGTTGATTTGGTAAATGGTCGTCAAGGGGGTTGCTTGGTTGCCTGCCACCAAAGAACCGACAGAAACGGTAGATGTGCCGATAAGCCCGCTGATAGGGGCCACAATTCTTGTGCGATCGAGGTTGATTTTTGCAGATTGAACCGCGGCGTTTGCGGCGGCAACTTCGGCTTGCGCTTGTAAGGAAGCCGCTCTGGTATCGTCATAATCTTGCTGACTGATGGAGTTTTGTCTTCTCAATTCACCAGTTCTTCTTTCTCGTAATGCCGCAACACTTAACGCCGCCTTTGCTTTTTCTAGGTTTGCTTTGGCGCTGTCATAGGCCGCTTGGTAAAGATCGGGGTCGATGAGATAGAGAGCATCTCCTTTTTTTACGGCCGCACCTTCTTGGAAAACTCGCTCACGCAAAATCCCTGTCACTTCGGGGCGTACTTCTGCTTGTTCGTATGCAAGTGTTCTGCCGGGCATATCGCTGTATAAAATAACAGATAGGGGGTTGAGGGAAACCGTGCTTACACGCGGAATCGGACGCTGAGGAGCTTGGCTTTGAGGCTGATTAGAACTGTCACAAGCAGTTAAAAGCAAAAGCAAACTGCACGCTGAAAGAACTTTTTTGAGGATCATAATATTTTCTCCAAGTTATTTTTAATCTAAATTAACATCGAAATATATTTCAAATACAATAAGCACTAATATTCAATCTGTCCAGTAAATAAAGATGTGTAAAGTTATAAAGTTATATGAGTTTAGATTTTGAGTTTTTGCACGTAATCCAGGTTATTGGTGAATATTATTCGAAGACGTAAACAATATGTAAAAGAAAATTGTGTATACAATAACTACAGTCAAAAAGGGGGGTATAGTAAATTTTCAACAAATGATATAATAAAGTCTCATATGGTATGAGAGTCAAGTCTTTTTGGAAATTATTATAACAGCGCTATATTGTATCCTTAAAAAAAATTATCAAGGGTGTTAGATGTATAATAGTCTGTTCTAAATTGATTTCTACAGTATCAGCTACTTGCAAATACTGCTTGTATTTCAACTTATAAGCAGTCTGTTCGTTGTGATAACAGTACAGAAAGTCACACTATGTTTATTATTATGCAGAACTCTAAGTTCTGTAAAATGTGCCAATCGGCACATTACGTATTTTGTAAATTCCTTTAGATTAAGTAATATAATAAACTTAATTCATTTTAAAACTAAAATGAAATAGTTTTTTTTAAATATTGAACATTAATTTTCTTACAAAAGGAGTTTCTGATGACGCAAACAAAGACAGCAATGGGTAACTTGGCTAACAGGTATAGAGCCGTTTTAAAAAAATGTCACATTCTTAATACATTCGGATCGTTGGCTCTCTATACTTCTCTTGCCCTTGGGATCGTAGGTGGTGGTTTTGCGCTTGAAATGGCAACTCCAAATGAAGCTCAAGCAGAAATTATTCAAGGCTCGGCAAAACGTAATCCCAATACCGATTATGTCAATAAAACTAACGGGGGAGTGGCCATGAGTGCAGGTCATTTTTTCGGTGAGACCATGGAGAATAAGGCAACCCTTCGAGTTATTCGCGGTGGTAATGGTGTCGATAATATTGGGATGAATGGGTCAAGCGGTAAAAATGCAATTTTTTATAATGAAGGCGATATAATAATATCTGCGCCTGATGTTGATCCCGGCGATGCTATTGGGATGAGAGCGGGAGGACCTTCTTTTGATACGTTAATGAATAATGAGGGCGGTGATATTTATGTGTCAGACGGTAAAAAAACTATCGGTATGTTTATTGATGGTTCGGGAGGTTCTATTATCAACAACGGTAAAATCAGTGCTTTTTTACATAACGGTCCGGCAGGAACCAGCCCGACTTATGCGGATGCCTACGGCATGCATGCAGAAATAGAACTTGGAGAAGTTTATTTACTTAATTTTAAAACTATTAATGTAGAGAAAGAATGGTCTGCAACAAGTCAAAGTAGTCATGTATACGGCATGTCAGCCGTGAATAAGGGCTCAGATCATTTCAAAATCTTGGCTAATGCAGGAACCATCAAGGTTTCAGGTGTTAATGGCAACTACGGTATGTATTCTTCAGCCTTGCCTTCTTCAGAATCTCCTTTTTCAACATTTGCAGGCGATACCTCAATGGTAAATACAGGCTTTATTGATGTCAGGGGCGACAGTAATTCTTATGCTATGTATGCTACAAGCGCAACTGCTACTTCTACAGTTACCAATACCCTTACCAACGGAGGAGACATTATAGCGTATGCAGACAGCAATGCCTATGGTATGCAAGCCTATGGACGTGGTGAAAATATTTTACGTAATACAGATGATGGTACAATCAGAGCGGAAGGGGAGAGGCATGTAAGAGGGATGTCTGCCATGGGTAATGGAGTCAATTCTGTTACGAACCAAGGTGGAATTGATGTAAAAGGTTGGGGAGACGCTTCGGATAGTATTTATGGTATATACCTCGAAGGAGATGCTGAAAATACTGTTGTTCAAGAAGGATTGTCACACATTAATGTTGAAGGTGTCGATCAAGTTTATGGGATATATGTACAGGGCAGTAAGAGTAATACGGTTTTAAATGATGGTAATATTTTTAGTAAATCAGATAAAATGACTGCAATCTCTGTTGAGGATGGTACAAAAAATACTATAAAGAATACAGGACTTTTAAGTTTGGACGGCGATGGAAGTATTGGTATGTCTATTGATAATACCGGCAACTTACGGGGTGAAGGTCTTGTTGAAAACTCAGGTTCTATACGAATTAAATCCTATGGTACCGCCATATCAGCTCAAAATTTTCAAAATATGCAAGTGAATAACAACGGCGGTTTTATTGCTGTCCTTGATTATGATGACCAAAGACCGCAAGGTTCGTCTGCTTCCTATGGCATATATCTTAATAGTCAGGTAGGGTCGGCAAATATTACCAATACAGATACAGGTAGTATCACCGTTGTATCCTATTCCGATCCGGCTTATGGTATTTATGTTGATGCCAATTCATTGGATATTGATAATAAAGGAGTTATTCAAGCAAATTCCTATAAGTCTAACAGCTATGAATTATATGCGGCAGGCAGAACAAATGTTACTGTAAAAGATTGGCAAACACATCTGGTTATACCAAAAGAAGAAGGGCAAATTGGGCAACGATTTGTTTTTGGCGGCGAGCAAGGGACAAGCATTTATTTTGATAACGGAACTTTTATTCCCAGGGTTGATTCTGGGTTAAAGTTTGCATACGGAAAACAATATGCCATTGCCGATTTGATTGATGTGAGTACCGATTCGCAAGGAGTCGTTTCAGGGCCGACAATCAACGGGGCTTTTGGTTCTGTTGAAACCGAACACCCCTATCTTAGAGCTACTTTGCATGGTGGAACACAAGATGTTATGCAACAAAGTGTGTCTGTTTTCCCTCATATTAGGAGAGGAAACAACCCCTTTTCTATTCAATCGATAGAATCTGTCAATCAAATATTAAGAGCTGTGGGCAGTTCTGCAATGCCTTTTCAAGGGGGAAGGAAGAAATCATCGGGGTTCGTAGGGGTCGGAGCAGGCTCTGATTATGTGGATATGGCAGACACCAAAATGGGCGAAAAACGCTGGCATGCCTTCTTTACTCCTTTAGGTAATTATACCAATAACAGTGAGTATGATTATCATGGGTATACCGCAGGAGTTTCCGGTGGATTGACGTATGCTTTTAATGATTCTTTTTCCTTAGGTTCACATTTCTTTATAACCAATGGTAAAAGCGATATGAATATATTCGATATGGAAACCGAAAGTTTTTCTGCTGCTCTTGGTTTGCATGCCACCTATAACATTACCCCCGAATGGTATACCAGAGCTCAAGTTATGGGTATCTATGGGAAGAATGAAAGTGATTACGCACTTTCTGATCTTGGCTTGAGCGGTTATGATGAATATGACAATGCTGCTTTTTATGGTTCTTTGCATACAGGTTATGTATGGAAAATAAATGAAAATAACAGTATTACCCCCGAAATCGGAATCTCTTACCTTGGTATGAATATGAATAGTTTTAATATGAATTTCCAAGGTGCGGGGTATACGGGGGGCTACGATACCAAGTATGATGATGTTACCTATAATGGTGTTTATGCCGAAGCTTCTGTTCGCTATGATGGTGACTTTGCTGTCGGAGAAAAAGGGGATAGTTTCCTTCGTCCGTCTATCGGAGTGGGAGTTCGCCAAATTTTGGGCGGAGACGACATAGAATCATCATTGGTTTTCCTGGAAGACAGGTATACAACACATGCGGATATGGCAAGCACAACCGTTACCGCAAATGCGGGCATAGAGTTTGTTAAAGGTGACTTTAGTATTGGTTTAGAATATTATGGAGAATATGACGAACATCGCACCAGCCACGGCGGAATGATGAATTTGAATTTTAAGTTTTAGAGTTTGCTGAGAGGGGCACCCCTCATACTCCCCATCAAAGGGACCGATTCCCTTTGGAAACCTCGTAAATTTTCTTTTTACTTGCTTTGGCAAGTAAAAAGAAAATAGCTGAGGGGGGAATCATTTCCCCAAAACAAAGAAAAATAAGCAAATTGGAATGACGTGGATGTTCTACAAATTTTATATAAAAAAAACTTGACTAATTAATGAAGATGAGCTAGTTTTTCTTTCGTGAGTGCGCTTGTAGCTCAGTTGGATAGAGCAACTGCCTTCTAAGCAGTCGGCCAGGAGTTCGAATCTCTTCAGGCGCGCCATTATATTTCAGGGGTTTACGCTAGTTTTAGGTGTGAACCTTTTTTTTGTTTAGCGATATCTTTGCAGGTAATTGAAAAGGTTTTATGACTATCGAAAAAAGTAAATTAGATTGGGTGTTTAGTTAAGAATATTTTTTATAGTTTTATTTGATAGAATGAGTACTTATAACGATTTGAAATTATGGTGTTATTCAATAATCGTAAGTGAGGTTTACTTATGTGCACAGAAAATAGTTGCTCTCCTGTTCCTGTACGTTATTTCCCCGCAGTTTATTTTGAAATCAGTGATATCTGTAATGCTACGTGTCCTTGGTGTGAACGTGGTTCACGAACGAGAAAAGATCGACCATTTGAGAGTAATAAAAGCAACAGGGGAAAAGCGTTTATTCCTTTAAGTGTTTTTATGGATAGAATTTTATTTTTGATGAAAAAAAAATTTATTATTCCGGGTTGTACGATTATACATCTTTATAATTGGGGAGAACCTTTTTTACATCCTTATATTTATGAAATTATAAGCTTTTTAAAAGAAGCGGGGTTGTTCTGTGGTTTAAGCACAAATGGTTCGATAGAGATTGAAAATAAAGTTCCTTTTGATCATGTGCATCATCTTTATATGTCTATGCCCGGGCTTACTCAGGAATCATACGATAGGGCGCATGGGTTTTCGGCGAAAAAAACTTTAGAAACCATTATAAAGAGCGTAGAAAACGCTAAAAAAGCAAATATAAATCCTGAATCAATATACTTGTATGCTCATGAATACAAACAAAACAAGTTAGAAGTAAAGCAAATAGAAAAATTTGCTCGTAATTTGGGTGTTTCTTTTTTAACAAATAGAGCTTTTTTTAACTGTTTTGAGTATGCAGAGCAATATATGCAGGGTAATTTGCCTTCAAAAATACTTGAAAAAGCTCAAGAAGACCTTTATTTGCGCAGTCCCGAGAATTATATCATGCCGGAAAATCCTGTAAATTCTTCTGAAACATGCGCGCAATTTTTATATCTTAGTCTATCTCATACAGGAAAGCTTTCTGTATGCTGTAATGCTAGTTTAGAACCAGATGAATATGAGATATTGGATTTTGACAGTAATCCTGAAATTACTTACAGCGAAATTCAAGCTATAAGGAAAAATTCACGTCTTTGCATTAAGTGCCGAAAACTTGGTCTAAACAGGGTGCTTTTTTAATGTTTTTGCCTAATCGGTCAGTAACATGTATTGCAAAGTTTTAAAAATAAAACTTTGCAATACATGTTTAGTTTGAAATTAATGTGTTTTCTTACTGTAATACACAGATACGCTAGGGGTTTGCAATAAAAAATGCAAACCTTTTTTTTGTGTTTATTAAGATATGAACACTTTATAAAAGTTAAAGTTTTTTGTGGAGAGGGAGAGGGTTTGGGAGGGGGAGAACCTATTTTTTTCAAAAAATAGGTTCTCCCCCTCCCAAGAAAAATAAAATAAACTTAGCTTTTGCCAAGGTCTCTCATGCTTAGATTGATACGACCACGTTTAACATCTACATCCATGACTTTGACACGTATTTTTTGGCCTGTGCTGACGATTTCGTGAGGATTTTTCACAAAAGTATTGGCAAGCTGACTGATGTGCACTAGACCGTCACGATGTACACCAATGTCAACAAAAGCTCCGAATTGAGTGACATTGGTGACAATTCCGTTCAGCTCCATACCTTCAACTAAATGTTCGATGGCGGTAACCCCTTCGGCAAAGCTGAAAAGTTCAAAGGGGGGGCGTGGGTCTCTTCCCGGTTTAGCAAGCTCTGTCATAATGTCTTGCAACGTGGGAAGTCCGATATTTTCGTCGATATAGTTGCTAAGCTGTATACGTTTACGAGCGTCGTCGTTTTTGATAAGTTCAGCTACGGAACAACCGGCATCGTCTGCCATTCGTTTAACCACGGCATAACGTTCGGGGTGTACAGCGCTTGAGTCAAGAGGTTCTTTGCCGTTTGGAATTCGTAAGAAACCGGCTGAGAGTTCATAGGCTTTAGGGCCAAGGCGTGGAACTTTTAGGAGTTCTTTTCTTGTTTTGAACGCTCCGTTTTCGTTTCTGTAACCAATGATATTTTTTGCAAGTGCGGGGCCTATGCCTGAAACATAGCTCAGAAGTTCACCGCTTGCGGTGTTCATATCTACGCCAACTGCGTTTACGCAAGAACCGACCACTTCACCTAAAGCGTCATGTAAAGCTGTTTGATTTACATCGTGTTGATATTGGCCGACGCCTAAGGAGGCAGGGTTGACCTTTACAAGCTCTGCCAAAGGATCCATAAGTCTTCTTCCGATGGACACCGCGCCGCGCACTGTTACATCTTCATTGGGGAATTCCTTTCTTGCTACTTCTGACGCGGAATAAACCGATGCTCCGCGTTCATCCACAAGGATAATGGCGATATCTTGCGTCAATCCAAGGCCTTTTACAAAGGCTTCTGTTTCACGACCGGCGGTGCCGTTGCCTACGGCAATAGCTTCAACTTGGTATTTTTTACAAAGCTTTTGTACTGTTTCGGCAGCTTTTTTAGCTTGCTCTTGACCTGTGAGTGGAAAGATGACTTCATGGTGTAAAAGCGTGCCAAAAGCATCAAGGCACACCAGTTTTGCGCCTGTTCTCCAGCCTGGGTCAAGAGCCAATGTTCTTTTGGGGCCTAACGGTGAGGCTAAAAGGAGTTTACGTAGATTTGCGGTAAAAACAAGGGTGGCTTCTTTTTCGGCTCGCTCCCGTAAAGCATTTCGGTATTCTGTTTCGAGAGATGGCGCGAGAAGTCGTTGCCAAGCGTCTTTAATGGCCAAAGAAACTTGGCTTGCGCCTGCATGGTTATTGATATAAACCCACTGTTTTTCCAGAAGCTCTATGGCTCCTGTATCGTCCGGACGAATGTTTACCGATAGAATGTCTTCTCTTTCCCCACGTAAAACAGCTAAAATTCTGTGCGCCGGCATGGTTGA
>CAYJOY010000075.1:0-8466 GCA_964371885.1 uncultured Lentimicrobiaceae bacterium
TTAACGTATCTATCTGATCATAAATAAAAGTATCGCACACATTTTCGGTTAAATAGGTGGTGTCCGAATAGTTAACGGTAAGGTTTAAGGTAACAGTACTATCGCAGCCCGCCGCATTTTCAAATGAATAGTAATAGGTTCCCGAAGTGTATAACGTGTCCATATTTTCATAAATAAAGGTGTCGCACACGGCTGTGTCTATCTCAAAAAACGTGGAGTTTAATATGGTAAGATGTAGCGTTACCAAACTGTCGCACCCCACAGCATTGGTAAAATTATAGTGGTATACTCCCGACTGTGTGAGTATGGCGCCAGTGTTGTAAATGAAAGTGTCGCATTCGGTTACATATAGGGTGCTATCTGTAGAAAGTCGGATAGTAAGATCGAGGATTACCGTGCTGTCGCACCCGTTTTCAGTTAGGTAATGGTAGATATATGTGTTTGTTTGCGTTAACGTATCGATCTGATCATAAATAAAAGTATCGCACACATTTTCGGTTAAATAAGTGGTGTCCGAATAGTGAACGGTTAGGTTCAATGTAACAATACTATCGCATCCTACTCTGTTGGTATAGTTGTAAATATAAGTGTCGGAAAGAGTTAACGTATCGGAATTATCATAGATAAAAGTATCGCATACAGCGGTGTCTATTTCGGTATAAGTAGATTTTAATATGTTAAGATGTAATGCTACAGTACTGTCGCAGTTTGCCGCATTGGTGAAGGTGTAAGGGTATATCCCCGAAGTGGTAAGTGTGTCGAACCCTTCATAAATGAAAGTATCGCATGTAGTTTCATAAAGCGTAGTATCAGTTGAATAGCGGATGAAAGCATCAAGTATCACAATGCTGTCGCAGCCATGCTGGGTTTCGTATTCATAAGTATATTCCCCTGTTTGTGTTATAGGGATCATGCCATCATACAAATAAACATCGCAAGTGTCTATTGTTAAATAGGTAGTGTCTGAGTAGTTAATGGTTAAGTTAAGGGTAACTGTACTGTCGCACCCAAAACTATTAATTAGTGAGTAATAGTAGCTTCCACTTGTGGTTAAAGTTTCTATTGTGTGCTGACCAAGTGTATCAATATATTCATAATAGAAAGTATCGCATTCAGTAATAGTAATGGTTTCTTCCGATGAGTAATGAATTGTTAAATTTAAAACAACCATACTGTCGCACCCATCCTCATTTTGAAAGAAAGAGGTAAATATCCCCGACGAGGTTCTATGTGTGCCGTTATAGAAATAACTATCGCAAGCAGTTACAGAAAGATATGTAGTATCTTTTTTAAAGATTGTTAAATTTAAGATAACAGTACTGTCGCAATGACCACTGCTTGGGAATGTGTATTGTGTGGTTCCCGTTGTTGTTAATAGGTTTCCGTTGTATAAGAATTCTTCACATGCCGTGGTGTCAATAATGGTGAGGGGGGCTGGTGGTAGTGCCTCAAAATATGCTTCTATAAATAGAGAATCCACGCAGTTGCCTGGAGAGAATACATATAGCTTAACATCAAATATTCCCGCTAAGTTAGCATTGAATGTTGCGTTTTCTTCGGATGATGTATGAACTAATGCTCCGCTAGTGTCGAAAAAATGCCACTCATACGTCGATTCAATTGGGGCTCCAGTCGTTAAGTTTTCAAATTGAAATAAGAATGGAATACATTCTAAGTTAGAGTTTATGTCAATATTGGGTCGTATCTTGTTAATATTAATAAATATAGAATCGGTATTCTGACAAATAAGCGTGCTGTCCAAAAAATGGGTAAAGCAGGTTACAGAATAGTGTCCTACACTATCTACAATAATTGCGTTTTCTGTTTGGAGCGTGTTCCAGAGATAATGGGTATTGGGAGCAGAAAAGTTGGCATTAAGTATAGTTTCCTCACCTTCGCAAATGTTGAGAGTATCGTTACTAGCTAATATATTGGGAGTAGGGGCGGGGAGTACGTTTACCTCTACATTTTGTGTATACGGACAGCCATATTCGTCAATAACGGTATAGGTATATTGGTGTATTCCAGCTTCATCTTCTTCTATTTCAGTATTAAACATCGATGACTCAACAATGCCATTGCCTCCCCAGGTGGCAGTGTCAATTTCAACATTGTATTCCCAGTTTCCAGGAAGCAGTGTTTCGCTAAGTGTTATCGACCACCCAAAAATGTAGCCGTTGTCGTAACGAGTGTGGTCGCAAACTCTAATGGTCCATGCACCATTGAGGGGGCAGCCAATAAGGTTCTCTAAGGTTTCGTAGCTACCGTAGTAATTGCCGTTCACCTCACGGAAATCGGCGGGGCTCTCAATAAGTGCCTCCCTCTCAGTAGTGGCACATTCCCCTAGCTGGACCGACTCTGGCACTATGGTAGGTCCATTTACCCCAAAACAGCCATCCCCCTGTGGGGTAAAGCTGTACTTAAAGGGGATTCCTGGCTGAAGATTACACACTGGATTGTTGTCATTATCTTCTAGAATGATGGCCTGTCCAAGCATCAGGTGCTCTCCCACTCGGGAGCACGGATTGGTAATTGCTCCTGTAGGATCATAGTTGAAAGAAACGTCGTTAGTGGCGTGTGCCTTTAAGGCTGTTTGTTGACCATTTGGGCATTCTAGAATGATAGAAATGTCTTCCAAAAAGCTGTGCTCCAACCATAATGAAACTCCTAGTAGGTCGTTTATATCTTCTAAGGTTTGCGAATCTCTAAATTCATCGTAGTATAATGTGCTTTCATGACAATTCCGGTTGCCATCGGGGAGAAATATGGTGTCGGTGTTAATGAGAGGCCTATCGTATCGGTTGGTAATAGTTCCCATCTGAACGTTAAATAGAGTGTCTGTGCCAGCTGTAAGTATGGTGCTCCCCCCATTATCGCAAATGTGTGTGGGCATTATTCCCACAAATGGATTTCCCGATACACGTATCCTTTTGGTAATCTGGTTGCTAGATCTACATCCTAGGGTATCTACAGCGTATAACCTCATATCCCAACCAATGGTTTCGTCAAAAAGCATGGTAATATTTTGTGTAGTGTCGATATTGTTGTTGAAAATCCATACAATAGTAGTGTTTTCGTACGATTGGTGATATAATGTGCCAGTGTCTGTAAAATGAAGCACCGACTCAAAGGTAACAATCTCATCCTTACATAAATTGAGATATTCATAACCCTCTTCTAGAACAAATCTGTTGGCAAGTGTTTCTGGTAAGGCTATAGAAAAAGGTTGGCATGCAGTACGGCAGTAAACATTGCCTATCCAACCATCTCCAGGTGTCTCACCGCCAGATGTAAATTTAATATGAAGTGCACCTGTAGCGTTGCTAGCGGTGGCTACAATTTGTTCGCCTACAGGTGATATAAATGTGTTGTAAACATAGAGAGGATCTCCAGTAGCATCCTCACCATCATAAATAGTTAAAATTGAACTCGATGATATATTAAAAGAAGAAAATGAAATAGTTATGGCACCATTTGGAGTAGATGGGTAGAACGTAATGGAGGAGTTTTGATGGCGTCTGTGATCGGCCTGTAAACCACCTGCATCTAAGAAAGTAGTGTCGCACGTAGTTATCTCAATAATTCCATCATTGTTCGGCATAACCACTTGGGCACTAGTATCTGTTAACACAAATAGTGCAGAAAAATAAATTAAAATGCTTGTAATAAGATGGTTAGATCTTTTCATAAGCATGTTGTAAATCTATAATCTCCATATATAATAACCTTATATGACAATAAGTTTAATTGTTAAATTGGCACTCTTTTCGAATTACTATAAAAACGATCTTAATATAATGAACTCATCTTTAAGACAATATTTTACTAGGAATTTTATAAGTTTCCATAACACGCAAAGTTATTGAAAAACATTAGGGCTGATTAACTTTTGCAAGCTTTTTATATTCAGTAAATTGTTAATAAAATTAAGGGTGTTAGAAGTGAAATGCAGTTTGCATTTTTTATAAATCTATGTACTTCACCTCGGTTAAGAAGAGCCCTTTTGCAGCTACCGATTTGCCCGCAAGGCAGCGGTCGCGCCCATTTAATACATTCACCATCTCGCAAGGTGGTGTGCTTCCGTTTCCTATCTCTAGCAATGTCCCTACAATGGCTCGTACCATATTCCTTAAAAATCGGTTAGCGCTAATCTCAAATATTAACATCTCTCCCTCCTCGCGCCACTCGGCTCTGGTAACGGTGCATAAAAAATTGTTAACCCCAGTCTTTACTTTCGAGAAACATTGAAAATCTTGATGCCCAATTAAATATTGCGAAGCCTCATTGAGCAGGTCTAAGTTGAGTGGAACAAAACTCCTTGTGCTGTGGTGATGTGTAAACGGATTTTTCTGCTTCGCGATATAATATCGATAACTCCGTTCGGTGGCACTAAAGCGGGCATGTAGCGATTGCGAAACAGGGAATATTCTATAAATAACAATCGATTTAGGGAGCATACTGTTGAGTTTGTGTGTCAACTTTTCTAAAGATATAACCTCTTCCACCTCCGTTGCCCAATCGAAGTGAGCGAAAAATTGAGTAGCATGCACCCCTGTATCAGTCCTGCCGCAACCAACAATAGACACGTTGCTCCGAAGCACAGTGCTTAAAGCCTCTTCTATAGTTTGTTGCACCGATATACCATTCGGTTGGTTTTGCCAGCCACAAAAAGAGCTCCCATCGTAGGCGAGCTCTATAAAGTATCTGTAAAAATCGCTGCTGTGAGCAAAGTTGGTCATAATAGGTACAGAATTGGTTGCTTCTGTTTAGGGGACTTCTAAAAATTGCTTTGCCCAGATTTGAGATGAGATATTGAGTAGATTTTTCTCATTTTTTGAAGAGCATAGCAGGCTATGTGATGATAAAAATGGGGAAAAGATGCCAATATATCGCGCAAAGGTGGGTAAAACAGAGATTTTTTGTCCATTATTAATTATTGTTATAAAATCGATGGGGAATTATTAGATGTCCCCTTTATTTTGTGTAGAAATTTATCTTAAACTTCCCCTTCTTCTCTGTTTTCTTCTACGCTCTGCTCCTCAGTAGTAGCAACTTCTGTAGAGGTGCCTTCTATCACTTCTCCTTCAACAACGGTGGTCTCCTCTTCCTCTTCGCGTGGGACTAACGTAACGGCTGCAATAGAATCGCCCTCTTTTAGGTTGATGAGTTTTACCCCTTGAGCGGCACGGCCAATAACGCGTAAACTATCTACATGTAAACGGATTGCAATTCCCGACTTGTTAATAATCATTAAGTCGTCGTTGTTAGTTACATTTTGAATAGAGATTAAACTACCCGTTTTTTCGGTAATAGAGATGGTTTTTACCCCTTTCCCTCCGCGGTTGGTAATTCTGTAATCTTCTAGTGAAGAGCGTTTTCCAAAGCCATTTTCTGGAACTACGAGCACTTCCGATTCTTGGTTATCTACACATATCATACCTACTACAAAATCGGCTTCGTTGGCAAGGGTAACCCCTTTCACTCCCGAAGCGTTCCTTCCCATTGGGCGTACATTAGCTTCGTTAAAACGGACTGCGCGTCCAGAGTTCAATGCCATCATTACCTCGCAGTTGCCGTTGGTAAGCTTCGCCTCTAATAACTGATCTTCTTCGCGTATGGTTACTGCAATAATACCTCTAACCCTTGGGCGTGAATAGGCCTCGAGAGAAGTTTTTTTGATAATACCTTTGGCAGTACATAAAATAATGTAGTTGTTGTTGATATAATCGCTATCAGATATGTTGTCAACATTAATAACCGCTTTAATCTTATCGTTAGGTTCTAACTCTAAGAGGTTGTTAATAGCGCGCCCTTTCGACGATTTGTTACCTTCGGGAACCTCAAATACTCTCAACCAGAAACACTTACCTTTTTCGGTGAAGAATAGGAGATAGTTGTGGTTGGTAGCCATATAGAGATGCTCTATAAAGTCGGTGTCTCTAGCAACACTTCCGCGCGACCCTTTGCCACCACGGTTTTGGGCTTTATATTCCGACAGTAACGTCCGCTTAATGTAGCCTAGGTGAGAAATAGTAATCACCACTTCATCATCTGGAACGGTATCCTCAATTCTAAAATCGGAAGAGGTGTATTCTATTTGTGAACGGCGCTCATCGCCATATTTTTCTTTAATCTCTGCTGTTTCATCTTTAATAATTTGCATTCTTAAAGAGAAATCAGAAAGTATCTGTTTAAAATATTCAATCTTTTTAAGGAGCTCAGCTTGCTCTTCTTGTAGTTTTATCATTTCTAAACCAACAAGCTGACGGAGACGCATGTTTACAATTTCTTGCGCTTGTATTTCAGAGAATTGCCAACGTTCCATAAGGGTGTTGCGTGCCTCTTCTACCGTTTTAGAAGCGCGAATAACAGCTATAATCTCATCAATAAGATCTAATGCTTTGAGTAGTCCTTCCACAATGTGAAGACGCTCTTGTGCCTTGTTGAGGTCGAATTGCGTTCTGCGTACCACCACCTCATGACGGTGCTTTACAAATTCAGAAATCATATCTTTTAGGTTCAACGACATCGGCTTGCCGTTAACCAGCGCCACATTGTTAACACTAAAAGATGATTGTAAAGCGGTATATTGGTATAGTTTATTGAGTATTACTTTTGGAACGGCATCACGTTTTAACTCATAAATAATTTTCGTTCCATTTTTCTCATTCGATAAGTTTTCGATATTGCTGATACCGTCAATTTTATCTTCTTTTATAAGTTCAACGGTACGGCGAATCATTTCGGATGGATTTACCATATAGGGTAACGAGGTAACCGTAATAGTAGTTCTTCCGTGATCCTCTTCAATTGCGGCATTTCCACGCATTACAATACGCCCTCTCCCTGTTTCAAAAGCATCGCGAACGCCGTCGTAACCACAAATAATACACGATGTAGGGAAATCGGGGGCTTTAATATATTGCATCAACTCCTCAATGGTTATATCGTTGTTGTCGATGTAAGCACAAATGCCATCGCACACCTCCGAAAGGTTGTGTGGCGCCATGTTAGTAGCCATCCCCACGGCAATACCCGACGAACCATTAATAAGCAAACTAGGCACTTTGGCAGGAAGTACACGTGGTTCTTGTAACGAACCATCGAAGTTGTCTTCAAAAGAAACGGTGTCTTTTTGAATATCTTCCAACATCTCTTCTGCTATTCTCATCATGCGCGCCTCGGTATAACGCATCGCAGCGGGCGAGTCGCCATCAACAGAGCCAAAGTTACCTTGGCCATCTACGAACATGTATCGTAGCGACCATTTTTGAGCCATACGAACCATCGAATCGTAAACGGCAGTGTCGCCATGTGGGTGATATTTACCTAAAACGTCGCCGACAATCCTCGCCGACTTTTTGTAAGGCTTGCCATAAACAACGCCCATATCCCACATTGCATATAATATTCTTCGGTGCACAGGTTTTAAACCGTCGCGAACATCGGGTAAGGCACGCGATACGATAACCGACATCGAATAATCGATATATGCCGATTTCATTTGTTGCTCTATGTTTACCTGTACTATCTTTTCTCCTTCTGTCATCTTTTTTACAATTACATAAATGTTAAATGATTGAATATTAGAACTATTCATTCATTTTTTAAAGTGCACGAAAATATGAAAAAAAATCGTATTTTTGCATGCTAAAACCCCTAAAAATGTTACTTTTTTTCAAAAAAAATCGTTTTCTCCTAATTTTCACTTTGGTATTATTATTAGGAACATTAATTGCTGCACAAACGACGTTAAAATCAAATAATTACGGTTTTTCTACAGCTCATCCCGAAAGATTAGAAACTCCCCAAATTATGGCGGGAGATGTTGTAGTTACCCACACGGCTTTTACATTGCTTTACGACGAAGCGCACGAACAAGCGCGCTGGGTAGCGCATTTTCTTACCAAAGAGAGGGTGGAAAATAAGGTAGCCGAGCGAAAAAGCTCTTTCCCTATGGATAATACCATTCAAACAAAATCGGCAAAGCATAGCGATTATACTAAAACGGGTTACGACCGTGGTCATTTAGTGCCCGCGGCAGATATGCATTGGAACCAAACTGCCATGGACGAATCGTTCTTTATGAGTAACATTTCGCCACAGCGACCCAATTTAAATAGGAAAATTTGGAAACACCTCGAGGAGCAAGTGCGCGACTGGGCATTATTGTACGATACGCTTTATATTGTTACGGGGCCAGTATTACAGGACGGGCTTCCTACTATTGGTGAAAACGAGGTGTCGGTGCCAGAGTATCACTACAAGGTAATTCTCAGTGTGCAGAATGGAAGAGAGCAAGCCATTGGGTTTATTTTGCCTAATACCGATACTTTCGCCTATTCCTCATATCGCAATTATGCCGTTAGTATTGATGATGTGGAAAAGGTAACAGACATCGATTTTTTTCCATTGTTGAACGATGCGGTGGAGCAACGTGTTGAAAGCAGTTATTGTGATAAGTGT
>CAYJOY010000076.1:0-722 GCA_964371885.1 uncultured Lentimicrobiaceae bacterium
ATTGCCATTTTACATACGATGGCAATGAACTTGAGATGATGGAGGCTTTTGCAGCAGATGGCTCGTTATTGTATCAAGAAAAGTATGAGTATACCAAATCGAAAATTACCAAAGTAATGGTTACCGATTACGACGCATCTGATTTAGAGGTAAAGGGTTCAAAAACATTCACTCTAGTAAACTATATCCTTCCTGGCTCGAATATATTGCCCAGAAAAAGTGCGCTAAAAAACGATGTATTAGAATACACTTTAGAACTTGAATGGACAAAAAATAACATAACCACAATTACTTTATACGACAATACAGACGATGATATAGATATGTCGTTTGTCTCCTATTGCACCTACGATGGCGAATATAACCCTTATTACCATGCATTACAAGAGTTTTACTTTGGAGCTCATGTTTATACATCTCAAAATAACTTGTTAAGTCAAGATGTTGTTTTAGCAGATGGCACTACCATAGATATTGGCATCTCTTATTCGTATGACGGACGAACCCCCTCTAATAAGACTAGTGCCACCACCCTTACTACCAGTAATTACACCTACTCTCTTGTGGAGCAATTTCAGTTTGTTTATCAGTAATATTTGAAGTGTTGCAATACAGAATACTGCCTGTCCATTTAAAACTTTACGATTATTTTTTATCAATATTATGAGGATATTTTTATTTTCTTTTTTTACACTCCTTTTTTCATTTCTTAATTTCACCTC
>CAYJOY010000076.1:732-8463 GCA_964371885.1 uncultured Lentimicrobiaceae bacterium
CGTGGCGAAATGCCCGATTTAGGATCGTTGGGTGCAGTAATGGGGGGAATAGTAGATGAGGCTGGAAAACCCATCCCATACGCCACTGCTTACGTAAAACATGCTAGCGACTCATCGATGGTAACAGGTGGTTTGTCTGATGAAAATGGCCGTTTATTAATAAAAGATATTCCTTGGGGAACCTATTACCTTGAAATAACATCAATGGCTTATGCCAGTAAAATAATCCCATCCTTTACTTTGTCGGAAAGCAATAAACATTATTTTGCCCGGAAAATTACGTTAGAGCACCTCGCCACCAATATTGAAGGGGCACAAGTAGCCGCTAAAAAAGAGATGTTGCAGCAAAACTTAGATAAAAAAGTGTATAATCTCGAAAATAGCATTATTACAGAAGGGCAAACAGCCATAGAAGCATTGGAAGAGATCCCTTCAGTAGATGTTGACTTAGATGGAAATGTTTCGGTAAGGGGAACTTCTAATGTTACTATTTTAGTAGATGGAAGGCCTACTAACCTAACCTTAGACCAAATACCCGCCGATCAAATAGAGAGTATAGAGGTAATTACCAACCCATCGGCACGGCTGGAGCCCGACGGCTTAGGCGGCATTATTAACGTGGTAATGAAGAAGAATAGGGTAAAAGGGTTTAATGGAATGTTTAACGTTTCAGGGTCGGGTGCCATGTTGAAGAACAACCCTTATCTTAATAGTGGGGGAGCTGGGGCAAATTTAAACTTTTCCCATAAAAAAATAAACCTTTACCTCAATTATCACTATAGAGTGGGTAGATGGAGAAGCGAAGGAGACTTAACAAGAAAATCGTGGTTTTCAGAAGATTCTATCGTTACCCCTTTCGATACCTCATTCTTGGCACAAAGTAACACAAGAGATATGATATGGCAAGGGCATAACCTACGGGCGGGGCTCGATTATTATATCAACGATAAAAACACCCTCTCTTTTGCTTTCGGCTATAACAGGAGTTCTAATACAGATACGAACATGTTGAGCTCTGAAACCAATAAGTATATTGGCGAAGAGTTAACCCCCAATTTCGTTTATTCAAAAAATGGAGCAGGAGGTAGGTATAGCAATAATTATACAGGGAGTATTAATTATAAAAAAGAGTTTAAAGTAGAGGGGATGGAATTAATTGCAGATGCACATTATTCCGAAAATGAAGGGAATAGCCATAGCCGTTTTCTGCAAGACATTTTATTGCCAGAAGAGGCACCTCACTATTTTCAACGCACCAATACCGATAGCCGGAATCGACGTGCCACTGCACAAATAGATTTTGTAACACCAGTAGGCAATGGTGGAAGAATAGAAACAGGGTATAAATTCTCGTATCGTCATATTTGGCAAGATTACTCGTTGTTTTATGGCAACGATTACGCTAGCGAAATTCGTGATACTATGCAAGATAACAATTTTAAATTCGATGAATACATAAATGCACTCTATTTTATATACTCTAACACATTCTGGGAAAAATTTAAAGTACAGCTAGGTTTACGCGGTGAATTTGCACAAACCCGTTCAGAGTTGTTGTCGCACGATCAAGAGTACGAAAAAGATTATTTTAAAGATCTAAAAAATGTCCTTTTCCCAACGGTTCACCTTCGTTACGATTTTACAGAAACAAGTCAATTACAGTTAAGCTTTTCTCGTAGAGTAACGCGTCCAAGTTTCTGGAACTTAAACCCTTTTGTAAATGTAGCCGATAAACAGAACCTCACAATGGGAAATCCAAATTTAGGGCCAGAGTTTACCAATAATTTAGAGCTAGGATGGCAATATTTTGTAAAAAATAGCACCTTTATGATTACCGGATATTATCGTCAAAGAACAGATTTAATAACGCGATTCACAGAAATGCGCCAAGCTGTAATAGATGAAAATGGGATGATACATTATACTTTAATAGATGATGAAGAATATATTATTCCGGCAGCTACCGATTTCGGAACCGATACCTTAACGTATACTTTAACCTATAATAAGAATATTAGTAGAAGCCATAACTTTGGTTTTGAGTTAGTTTACGGCCAGAAACTTTTCAAGGTATGGCGCATTACCTTATCTGCCGATTTTTATAGAGTGATGTATGAAGCCGATGAGGTGATAGACCCGAACCTGCTAAATGATTGGGCGGGCGGTGTCCGTTTAAATCAAACTTTGAATCTGCCAAAAAACTGGGACTTACAACTCAACTTCCGTTTCCGATCTCCATCGTTAACCATAGGAAGTATGGGCTGGGGTAGTGGCGGTATTGGACAAGGAAAAAGAGAAGCACAATACTCATTAAATCTTGGTGTTAAGAAATCGTTCTTAAATAAAACGCTAACCGTAGGCTTAAATATCAGAAATTTAATAACCAACGTTGCTATGGAAACTATTTCGTACGATAATCAAATTTCTAATGGTTACTATTCTATAAATACAAGATACAACAGCTACTTACGCACCAATTTAACCATTACCTATAAACTCAATAATTACAAACGCCAGCAAATGAATAATATGGATGGTTCTGACGATGGCATGGAAATGATGGGAGAATAGTTGTAAACGGATAGTAATAATAGATACAATAATAAAATGCAAATATACAAATAGATCAAAAGAAAAGGGATGAAACCAATAAAAATAACACTTAAATATATAATATCAGCTCTAGTAGGAATTACTTTCCTTGTTTCTGCAATTGCGAAACTTATTAGTATCGATAACTTTGAAATTTATATTTACTCTTTTAATATATTAAGTTTCAATTTAACATCGCTCTTTTCAAGAGGGATTATCTTCTTCGAATTAGTGTTAGGGCTCTTGTTATTGTTAAGAGTTCAATATCGTATAACCTACTTTGTTACTCTTCTCACATTAATGGGATTTACTCTCTTTTTGAGCACCCTCGCCTTCTCAGGGAATCAAGACAATTGCCAATGTTTTGGAAGTTTAGTAGAGCTCGATCCCCTAAATTCCATCTTTAAAAATCTAATATTATTAGCGTTATTGTTTCTGTCAAGAGATATTCGACCTTTCTCATTCAAATTTAAAAATCATATTGTGATAGCTTTAAGTACCATTGCTTTTATTGTTTGTTTTGTGATCCTTCCTCCCGATTTTCTCTATAATAAGTTTGTCTCAAAAGAGAGGAAAATGGACGAAATATCGTTTGTTCAACTTAAAAACGATAGCACCATTCAAACCATATCTGTTCATGAAGGGAAAAAGATAGTCGCCTTTTATGTTTCTGGATGTCAGTTTTGTAAGCTGGGAATGAAAAAAATAGATGCCATTTTTACCAATAATAATTTAGATAAATCTCATTTTAACATCATAATAGCGGGCGAACCCAATAAGGCTATAGAGAAGTTTAATGCTGTAACTTCTGTAGCTGGTTATCCTATAGTGCAAGTCCCCAAAGAACTCGTCCCCACTTTTATGAAAACAGTTCAAGGAGCTTTTCCAACATTTTTATTTTTGGAAGATGGAAAGATAGTAAAAAGTATAGATTTTAGAGGTATTAATGATTCAGAAATAACCACATTCCTACAATGAAACTGTTAGTATTGCTTCCTCGATTTCCATACCCATTAGATAAAGGCGACAAACTGCGCGCATTTTATCAGATTCAATATTTGTCTCAATTTCACGACATCTATTTAGTCCATTTTGGAAACAAACCCAACAACGAGCAGTTGGAGGCAGTATCGCCATTTTGTAAACAAATAACCACAATAGAGACACCATTACACCAGACAATATTTGGTTTATTGCGTTCATTTTTTAGAGGTGAACCTTTTCAAAATGGCTGTTTTTATGTACATAATGGTAAGAAAATCATCAATACCTTAATAAAAAAGGTGAAGCCAGAGGCTATTTATTGCCAGATGGTACGGGTTGCGTCGTGGGTAAAAGATGCCCCCATAAAAAAAATTCTCGATTTTCAAGATGTGCTCTCCGTAGGCTACCTACGCCGAATGGAAAAAGCCTCAATATTGTTAAAACCCTTTTTCTATTGCGAATACAAACGGTTACAACGCTATGAAGCCAAAATGGCACAAAAATTCGATCATACTACTATAATTACAGAAGTAGACCGCGACTTGCTTAGCTTTAATGAAAAAGATAAGGTTGTGGTTGTGCCTAATGGAATTAATATTAATGATTTATCAGCAGATAATACAAAAAAATACGATCTGATATTTACAGGAAACATGTCGTACCCTCCCAATGTGGATGCTGCTATTTATTTGGTAAATCATATTTTACCGCTTGTTCGCTCCCATTATCCGAATATAAAAATAGCCTTGGTGGGAACTACACCCGCAAAAGCGGTTCGTCAACTCGCCTCCGAAAATGTTGAGGTTACAGGGCAGGTTCCATCAATAATACCCTATTATTATGCAACAAAAATCTTTATTGCTCCTATGCGACTAGGCACAGGGTTGCAAAATAAAATTTTAGAAGCGATGTCGTGCGCTATTCCGTGCATCGTCTCCTCGTTAGCAGGAAATTCGTTAAAGAATGCAAAAAACGGAGAGCACCTTTGGTTAGCCGATACAGAACAAGAATTTGCGGCGGCCATACTTAGTTTGTTGGAAGATAAAAATAGATCAGAAAAAATGGCAATAGAAGGTTATAATTATGTGAAAAGCAATTATAATTGGAATGAAAATAATGAAATTCTTCATCAGATAATTTTGAAATAATGAAACATACAATCCTAGAAAATTTAGAAATAATAGATGCGGGCGCCGATGGAAAAGCGGTGGCGAAAATAAATGATGGCTTTACCGTATTTGTCCCTTTTGTAGCTCCTGGCGATATAATAGATGCTAAAGTAACGAGAAAGAAAAAAACTTTTGCCGAAGCACAGATGGTGAAATTAGTAACGCCATCGCCGCACCGTCAACCCGTTACATGTGAGTATTTTGGAACGTGCGGCGGGTGTAAATGGCTTATGCTCAATTATCAAACCCAACTTCATTATAAGCAAAAACTGGTAGAAGACAACTTTAATCATTTAGGAAAATTCCCCTTTCCACCCTTAATGCCTATTTTAGCTTCCGAAAAACAACTCTATTATAGAAACAAGCTAGAGTACACCTTTACTAATTTGCGTTGGTTGGAAAGCGACGATATGAAAAAACGCGACGCAGGCGAAGAACTCGAAATTCGCGGTTTAGGCTTTCACATTCCTGGTAAATTCGATAAGGTAATCGATGTTTTTCATTGCCAACTACAACAAGATCCAAGCAACGAAATTCGAAATGCAGTAAGAACTTATACCATAGAACACGATTACACTTACTATAACATTCGTCATCATCACGGACTTATGCGCAATATCATCATTAGAACCGCCTCTACTGGCGAAATAATGGTGATTGTGGTCGTTACGGAGAAGTGCGAACAATTATTCCAACTTTTAGATTTTCTTAAAGAGAATTTTTCTACCATAACGTCACTTCAGTATGTTATTAATCAGAAACTTAACGATACCATCTCCGATCTTCCTGTTCATCTTTACCATGGAAAACCCACCATTAACGAACAGATGGAAGGGTTAACCTTTCAGGTAGGACCTAAGTCGTTTTATCAAACCAATAGCGAACAAGCATATCACCTCTATTCAATAGCGAGGGAGTTTGCACAAATTACTGATAACGACATTGTTTATGATCTTTACACAGGTACGGGCACCATTGCCAACTTTGTAGCTCGCAATGCCAAAAAAGTAGTAGGTATTGAGTATGTAGATGACGCTATAAAAGATGCGAAAATAAACTCCACCATTAATAACATTGCCAATACGGCATTTTTTGCTGGCGATATGAAAGATGTTTTTACCGCCTCTTTTATATCGAAGCACGGAGCGCCTGATGTTATTATTACCGACCCGCCCCGCGCAGGAATGCACCCCGATGTAGTACAAAGGATGGTAGAGAGTAATGCGAAAAGAATAGTTTACATAAGCTGCCACCCCGCCACACAAGTTCGCGATATTGAACTGTTATCAGATCATTATGAGGTGGTAAAAGTGCAGCCAGTAGATATGTTTCCACACACACATCATGTAGAAAATGTGGTGTTATTGCACAAAAAATAGAAAATACCAAACCTAACTCCCATTTTTTTGAGGTTGCCAGAATGGAAACATTTGAAGTAAAAGCCAATAACCATCATTATACAGTAACTTTTGCAAAGTGTAAATCGTTAATTGAGCCTCTTTTGCAACAAGAGCACGTTTTTTGGATAATCGACATGCAAGTGTTTCAATTATATCAAGAGCGGTTCTCTAATATCCCAGATTCTAAACGCTTCTTATTGCATGCGATAGAAGAGCATAAATCGATGGATACAGTTTTATCAATTGCAGAAAAAATGGCTGAAGGCAGCTGCAATCGAAGAACGGAGTTGGTGGCGGTGGGGGGCGGCCTCACCTTAGATGTTGCTGGTTTTCTAGCTTCTATTTACATGCGTGGCATCTCATATACCTCCATTCCCACCACGCTGTTAGCCGCCGCCGATAGCTGTTTAGGAGGGAAAACAGCGGTAAATAGTTGTAACGTAAAGAATTTATTAGGAACATTTTATCCCCCTAAATCAATAATTATAGATGCCGAGTTCTTGAAAAGTTTGTCGTATGATGATTTTAAAAGTGGTGTAGGGGAGATATTGAAAATTGCGCTCATTTCAGGGGAAGACCATTTTTTGGAGTTTGAAGCAGATCTCGATAAACTTTTAACGAGAGACAATGAAATGGTGTTAAAGTATATTGCTAGATCATTATTATTCAAAAAAAATGTTGTTGAGCAAGATGAATGCGAAAAAGGATTGCGCCGCGTTTTAAATTACGGACACACCTTTGGACATGCTGTCGAAGTTGTTTCTCAATACAAAGTGCCTCATGGTAAGGCTATTGCTATTGGAATAATGATGGTAAATAGATTGGCAGTTGCCCAGCAGAAACTACGCGAAGAGACCGCAATGAGAATAGCACAGCAAATTGAGAAAATTTATGGCGAAGTGGCTTCGCAAATTCCATCCACAGAAAGTTTATATCCTATTATGCTTCGCGATAAGAAAAACACCACCTCCTCTATATCTTATGTGTTTATTGGGGACGATTTTCTCCCCATACTATAAGGCAAAAAAAAGAGACGTTACGAATAACGTCTCTCTCTCTTAATACTTTATGATAATTATTTTTTCAACCAACGGTCTAACCATTCCATAAATTCGCGTTGCCAAACAATGGCGTTTTGAGGTTTTACAACGAAGTGAGTTTCGTCGGGGAAGTATAAAAATTTGCTAGGTATCCCTTTAATTTGTGCAATATTGTAAGCTTGCATCCCTTCAGCATACGGTATTCTGAAATCTCTACCTCCGTGTATTACCATAAGGGGCGTATCCCAATTTTCAACAAATTTGTGAGGCGATGATGCGTAGCTTTTTTCGTGCCCTTTTTCCCAATATGGCCCGCCAATATCGTGATTTGCAAAGAATAACTCTTCGGTAGTAGCGTACCAGCTTTCTAGGTTAAACATTCCGCAATGTGCAATAAAAGCTTTGAATCTTTTTTCGTGATTTCCAGCTAACCAGAATACAGAGAAACCACCGAAGCTAGCCCCCACACAACCCAATTTTTCAGCATCTACGTATGGCTCTTTAGCTACAGCATCAATAGCCGAAAGGTAATCTTGCATACATTGT
>CAYJOY010000077.1:0-3702 GCA_964371885.1 uncultured Lentimicrobiaceae bacterium
ACTCCCCTTTTTGTGGTTGTGTCAACTTATCGAGATATTGTGCCGTATCTTCTTCAAGGAACGAATACAACTGCAAAGTTGGCATTGTATCTTTTTCTAAGAAAGCTATTTGCGGCAGAGAATCTAGCAACACTGTATCTTGTGGAGGAGGCAATTGTAATGCTGGTATTGTTTTGGTGCTAAATGCAATCTCTTCATTCGGCAAATCGAAGGTGAGGCTACTATTTATATCTTTTAGGGCAAATATTTTATAGTTCCCCTCCTTTATGTGTTCAAATTTAAAATGGCCATACTCGTTAGTTTTGTTAATATAACGGGGAATGGTCGTTAGGGGTAACGAATCAACGTCGTCTACGTAAAGCAAAACGAAACAATCTTGAGTAGGGTCGCCACTTTCCATTTGTGTTATCTTTCCTTCCATATAATATTGATCGATAGAATCGCCAGTTGAAAAAGTATACTGTAAACTTGGCAAAGGATTGCCTTCTCTATAATCTTTAAAGCAATTGGAAAATAGGATATGATATGTGGTATTTGAATGTAGCGAGTCTGGTATAGTGATAATTACATTTTTTCCTTGTATTGTATATTTCATTTGCTCTTTATTTACAGGAGGAGAAACAATTACGTTTTCAATGGGATTATTGAGCACTACATATTCATCGAATGTTATTTTTATAGATTTGCTTTCGAAATTGAGGGTATTATTATCGGGTACTATTTTTTCAATTTTAGGGGGTGTGGTATCTTTTGGTCCGCCTGTAGGCATTACCACTTGCGCACAACTATGGAGTAGAAAGGCGATCGTAATGACTATTATTACCTGTATACTATTATGTTTTGTCATTATCTTTTATCAATTTGTGAAAGACTAAAAGTAACCATAAGCACAGACATAACGAGTAGAATGAGCAAATAGTGCCATATATCGAAAAAGTTGGCTCCCTTTATCATTACATCTTTAATTGCGATAATGAACCACTTGGCAGGGAAGACATCTGCGAGCCATTGAAAGAAGAGCGGCATATTATCTAAAGGGAATAAGAATCCTGATAATAAAACAGTTGGGAGGAACAACCCCATCATGGTTACCATCATGGCATCTAGTTGTGTTTTAGAAATGGCTGAGATGAGGAGCCCGAATGATGCGGCTGTAAACATAAACAGAATGCATAAGAGTGCTAATAGGAGTAAGCTCCCTTTTATGGGCATTTTGAAAACTAGGACGCTAATTACAATGATGAGGACTGTGCTTGTGAGCGATAAAAGCATGTAAGGAACCACTTTACCTATTACAATATTTATCTTTTTTACTGGCGTAATAAGCATCATACGCATGGTGTTGGTCTCTTTTTCGCGCGCCAATGTTATCGACGACATCAGGGCAGTAATAATAATCATGATAAGTGCTATAATTCCTGGGACAAACATATAAACGCTGTTCAGCTCTGGATTGTATAGCATTTTCACTCTCAGATCGATAGGAGGGGAATATTCAGCTCCTGTTGTATTATAATTTACGATAAAATCTTGAAAGATAGCTTTTAAATAATTATTGAGGATGGAGGCCACGTTTATATCCGAAACATCGTTAATTACCTGAATAGTTGCAGTATGTTCCACTGCCAATGTCTCTTCAAGGCGCGATGGGATAATAAGAGCGAACTCTATCCCTTTGTTTTTAAAATCGTTATCTATTTCAGCTTCTGTTTCTGGGTATCCAACTATTACAAAATAACCTGATGCAGAGAGTTGGTTAATGAGTGCTTTCGATTGCGTATCTTTAGAGTGATCGAGAATCGAAATTTTGGCATTTCTTATTTCAGAGCTGATGGTAAATCCAAAGAGGAGGATGAGCGCTACGGGCATTGCCAACACCAAAAAGAGCGATGTTTTATCGCGGAGAATGTGGATACACTCTTTGTAGAAAATGGCAAATAGCTGCTTCATGAGTGGTGTTATCAGTTACAAATCATACAACGTTTCCGCAGCCATTTATTGGATTAAGGTTCCTATGGTTTCTCCCTTCAATACTTTCTCTAGGTTTCCGGCATCGTCGGCACAATAGACATAAATAGGGATACTATTTTCTTGACAAAGGGTAAATGCTGTTAAGTCCATCACTTTCAATCTTTTTTCTATCACTTCGTTAAAAGAGAGGTTCTGATATTTAGTAGCTTTTGGATCTTTTTCTGGATCTGCGGTATATACGCCATCTACTCTTGTTCCTTTAAGGAGGAGGTCGGCTCCAATTTCGGCGGCACGGAGTGCTGCTGCGCTATCGGTGGTAAAGAATGGGCTTCCTGTTCCGCCGCCGAATATCACCACGTAGCCCTCTTCAAGATATTCTACTGCTTTTCTAAAGTGGGCTTTTTCAGCTACCCCTTCTATGGCAACGCCTGTTAAAATTTTGCTCTTAATGGCGAGATCGGCCAATAGGGTTTGCAGTGCCATTGAGTTAATAACGGTGGCCATCATTCCCATATAGTCGCCTTGCACGCGACTAAAACCGTTGGCGGCACCTTGCATACCGCGGAAAATATTTCCACCCCCTATTACTATCCCTACCTGCTTGCCCATCTGTACTGCAACGGCCACCTCTTGCGCATAATGTTGCACAGCTGCGTAATTTATTCCATAACTATCGTCCCCTTGTAACGATTCTCCACTCAATTTTAACAATATCCTTTTACAATCTAATGCCATGATTTTCAGTTTTTTAAATGCAACAAATTCGCGTATTCTACTATAATACATGCGAACTGGCAAAAATACTATTTTATTTTGATTTCTAAGAGATTAAAAGCAACAACTATTACTACCAATAGCCCTTTTATCACTACTTCAATAATGCCAAAAGGGAGGGTTTGTCGAAAACTGCGAATAGTGTTACAGCAATGCCATTATTTTTTTATATATTCGCAGGTTATAAATAAAACACAGGTTAAAGTTATAACACTTTAACATAAAACTATTTAACACTCATACATATATAATTGAATTGACACAATGATTGAAAAAGAAGACGAAATAGGTGGTACCGATTTTATGCAGGTCGACAATTTAGATCCTTATTTGGATATGGATATTCGGACAGGGACCACCCCAGAGCAAGAAGAAATATCGAAAAATCCTTTCCTTTCACGCGGGTTAGCGTATCTCAATGCCGACGATCCCGTTACCTCACAATACAAGCACGGATGTTGTAAATTAGCCAATCACGATTGGATAGAGAAGCTCCCTATTTCTATAGAACATAAAGAGTTTCCTATATGCGAAGTTCGCTTTAAGAACAGCCATAAGGAGTTTTTCATTCTCCCTGAAGAGGGTATTTTCCAAGTGGGAGAAATTGTGGCTGTTGAGGCACCTACTGGGCACGATATTGGCATTATTTCGATGGTAGGGTTATCGGTGAAACGGCAAATGGAAGGGCGCAAAGCCACATTAGACACGATTACCCGCAAGGTACACCGCCATGCCCGCCTCACCGATATACAAAAATGGGTAGAAACGGTGAGCATGGAGCAAGAAACCATGCTTACTTCGCGCTATATTGCTTGGGATTTGAATTTGAAGATGAAGGTGAACGATGTAGAATTTCAAGGCGATGGCTCCAAAGCTATTTTTTATTACTCTGCTGAGGAGCGTGTAGATTTCCGCGAACTGATTAAGATATTGGCGGAACGTTTTAAAACACGTATT
>CAYJOY010000077.1:3712-8460 GCA_964371885.1 uncultured Lentimicrobiaceae bacterium
CGATGCGCCAGATTGGGGTGCGCCAAGAGGCCGCCCGCTTAGGGGGTATTGGCACGTGCGGACGAGAGCTGTGTTGCTCTGCTTGGCTTACCAACTTCCAATCGGTATCTACTACAGCGGCACGTACGCAGCAGCTGTCGCTAAACCCTCAGAAATTAGCAGGAATGTGCAGTAAGTTAAAATGTTGTCTTAACTTTGAACAATCTTCATATCTCGAAGAATTGAAAAATTTCCCTCCTCACAACACCCATCTGTTTACAAAAAAAGGGAAAGCATTCTACAACAAAATCGACATCTTTAAAAAGATTATTTGGTATTCGTACGCCAACGACCACTCTACCATTTTTGCAATACCTGTAGACACTGTTAAACAGATTGTTGCCATGAATAAATCGGGGAAACAACCCGAATCGTTAGAAAAATATGCCATTGTTAATCAAAAGAAAGTAGACGAAGGCGATAACATATCATTAAACGAACTGAAACGAATTGAAGATAGACCATGAAAAAATTAGCACTGTTTTTCGTTATTCTCACCCTCTTCTTTTCGTGCAATAGAAATGTATTTTACGAAAAGATAGACTCCATCCCTAACGAAACATGGCATATTGATTCTACCCTAAACTACAGTTTTACCATTACCGACTCGTTACAGTTTTACGATTTGTATGTAAACGTTCGTAACACTATCGATTACCCATACCAAAAATTTTACATATTTCTTACCACCGAGTTCCCTTCTGGCGTTACCTCCATCGATACTTTAGGGTGCGTGCTCAGCGACCCCTTTGGAGAGTGGACAGGAAAGGGGAGTGGGAATTTTAAAGACAACCAATTTCTTTTACGTCAAAAAGTCCGTTTTCAACAAAAAGGGGAATACCATTTCCGTGTACAACAAGCTATGCGCGACGATATGATCCCTGGCATTGCGAACTTTGGCATTACATTAAACTATCATCAATATGAAAGCAAACAGTAAAACAGCGTACATAAACGCACCAGCATACAAAGTATTTGGCATGGCTGCCAATTGCAACCATTTTGGGAAATATGTCCCACCTCAAATTACCAACTTCACCTCAACGGAGGAGCAATGTTCGTTTATGCTCAACAACATGCTAAGCGTAACCCTTCGCATTACTGAAAAAACTCCCTACACATGGGTGAAGTTTGAAGCAGAAACCGACATGAAAAAAGAGATGAACATGGAGGTGCGCGTTTCTGAAACAGGAGAAAACAGCTGTACATTAGATCTATACTTATTTGCAGACATCCCTATCTTTTTACAACCTATGGTTAAAGGGCAACTGCAAACCTTTGTAGACAAGCTCGCTGAAAAGATTAAAGAGCAAGCAGAACTTTAAAGGTGTATTCATGAAAAAGTTAGCTGTAGTTATTCTCAATTGGAATGGGAAGGCGTTGTTAGAACAGTTTCTGCCCACCCTCCTTACCACCCTACCCCAATACGCCGATTTGATAATTATTGACAACGACTCATCTGACGATTCATTGCTTTTCTTAAAATCGCAATATCCACAATTACAGCTTATTGCATTAGACAAAAACCATGGTTTTGCCACTGGTTACAATTTGGGTTTGCAGGAGCTTGACTACGAATACTTTTGCCTTCTTAACTCCGATATAGAGGTTACTCCTCAATGGATTGAACCCATTGTAAACCATTTAGATAGCCACAATGATGTTGCCATTGTGCAACCTAAAATATTATCGTACCATCAGAAAACCCATTTTGAGTATGCTGGTGCATGTGGTGGTTTTCTCGATTACCTTGGGTACCCATTTTGCAGGGGTCGGCTATTCGATGTGCTAGAAGAGGACCGAGGACAATACGACACTCCGATGGAGATTTTTTGGGCTACGGGGGCGGCGCTGTTTGTAAGAGCTGAGGTGTTTAAGAGAGAACACGGCTTCGACGACCAGTTTTTTGCCCACATGGAAGAGATATACTTTTGCTGGCGCGTTAAAAATAGCGGACATAAAATCATGGTTATCCCGCAATCGGTGGTTTACCACCTTGGCGGAGGAACACTTCCCAAAAACAACGCCTTTAAAACTTACCTTAACTTTCGCAACAATCTGTTTTTGTTGTTAAAAAATCTTCCTGAAACAGCGTTAAAAAAAACATTAAAGAGACGCTTCTTTCTCGATTATATTGCGGCTACTTTATTCTTTTTAAAAGGGAATTTTAAAGATGTGAAAGCCGTTTTTAAAGCCCGCCGCGATTTTAAAAAATCGTATCACGAAATGGCAGCAAAAAGAAAAAATTGCAGCGAAAAAAGCTATCAACAGTTGTACCCTCGTTCCATTATTATGGAGTTCCAATTAAAAAGAAAGCGATTTTTCAATGGAAAATCTATTGTAAGATAGAACATTAGCAAAAAAGAGAAAAAAGCGCGCCAAAAATCGGGGTAAACGTATAAAATCTATATCTTTGCACGCAAATTTTAAATATTTGCATTATGTCGTTTATTGATGAAAAAGTTTGCTTAGAAGGGTTAACATTCGATGATTTATTATTAGTACCTGCCTACTCCAACTTATTGCCACGTGAGGTTACGCTAACCACCCAATTTACCAAAAATATTACTTTAAATGTCCCGTTTGTTTCGGCGGCTATGGACACCGTTACAGAGGCAAAGCTGGCTATCTCAATTGCGCGCGAAGGGGGTATTGGCGTTATTCACAAAAACATGTCGATAGAGGAGCAGGCCAAGCAAGTACGTTCAGTAAAACGTGCCGAAAATGGGATGATTAATGCTCCTGTTACCATTCTTCCGAGTTGCACCGTTGCCGATGCACTCCGACTTATGGCAGAATATAAAATTGGCGGCATCCCAGTAGTGGATGAAGAGAAGACGCTCATTGGTATTATCACCAACCGCGACCTCCGCTTTGAAAACAATTACAACAAGCCCATTCAAGAGGTGATGACTACCTCCATTATCTCCACATCTCGCGACACCGACCTAAACGAGGCAAGCAAGATATTACAAGTACATAAAATAGAGAAACTTCCTGTAGTAGACGGCAATGGGAAATTAGTAGGACTTATCACCTACAAAGATATTACGAAAGCCAAAGACAAGCCGCATGCATGTAAAGACCGCAACGGACGTTTACGCGTAGCTGCAGGGGTGGGTATTTCTGCCGACATGTTAGAGCGCGTTGATGCCCTTATTAAAGCGGGAGTAGATGCAATAGTGCTCGACTCTGCGCATGGCCATTCGTTGGGTGTTGTTAACGCACTTAAGGAGATTAAAAAACGTTACGATGTAGATGTAGTAGTGGGCAACGTAGCCACCAAAGAGGGGGCTTTAATGT
Organism: uncultured Lentimicrobiaceae bacterium; assembly: GCA_964371885.1. Classification (GTDB taxonomy): domain Bacteria; phylum Bacteroidota; class Bacteroidia; order Bacteroidales; family WCHB1-69; genus CAYJOY01. The sequence goes on from CAYJOY010000077.1 coordinate 7,055, forward strand.
TGGCCGAAGCGGGCGCCGATGCTATTAAAGTGGGCATTGGCCCTGGCTCTATTTGTACTACTCGCGTAGTAGCCGGGGTGGGCGTACCACAAGTAAGTGCTATTTGGGAGGCTCATAACGCTGTAAAACACCTCAACGTGCCTATTATTGCCGATGGCGGCATTAGATACTCGGGCGATATTGTAAAAGCTCTTGCAGCAGGGGGAAGCACCGTAATGTTGGGATCGATACTGGCAGGCGTAGAAGAGTCGCCAGGAGAAACAATCCTTTTTAATGGCAGAAAGTTTAAAAGCTACCGCGGCATGGGCTCATTAGAGGCGATGCAAAAAGGGTCGAAAGATAGATATATGCAAGGTGATGTGAGCGATGTTAAGAAGTTGGTACCGGAGGGTATCTCTGGACGTGTTCCCTATAAAGGCGATTTGTACGAAGTAATTTACCAGATGGCTGGCGGGCTACGCGCTGGAATGGGCTATTGCGGCACCAAAACCATTCAGGAGCTACATGGGGCAAAATTCTGCCGCATTACCAATGCTGGCGTTGCCGAAAGCCACCCCCACGATGTAACTATTACCAGCGAAGCACCTAACTATAGCTCTGGAAGATAATTAAAACATCAATAAAACTGTAAAACACACAGTCAATTACTCGTGAATAATATAGCACAGCCACAAAATAATCGCATTCCCCTTTTGGACATCATTAGGGGATTTGCTTTATTCGGCGTTTTCTTAGTAAACTTTCAAATGGTTGAGAGTGGAATTTACAACATTGCTTTCGGCGCGAATACCACCACTAGCCTATACGATAGCATAGGGAAAGGCATTACCGCTTTCTTCTTCGAAGGGAAGTTTTACCTCCTTTTCTCGCTCTTATTCGGCTACGGTTTCTCGCTATTTCTTGAAAAGAAAGAGGAACTCGGGCGCAGCGTTGCCCCCGTTTTTCGTCGCCGTATGGCAGCACTCCTCCTTTTTGGCATTGGGCATGTGGTGTTCCTTTGGGCTGGCGACATCCTGATATTTTATGCCATCTACGGATTTATCTTGCTAGGGTTCCGAAACAAAAGCCCACGTACGCTGTTCCGAACCTCACTCATTTTATTCTCTATTATACTCTTATTCACATTACTATCGGCGTTAGTTACCTCCATTCCTCAAGCGCAAGAGGCCATTGTTAATGACTTTAAAAACTATCAACCCATTATTACTACCATCGCCAATGCTTACTCCGAAGGGAACTATATGCAGGTACTTTCTGCCCGTTTAATGGAATATAAAATGGTATTTTTCAGTTCTATCTGGATCTACGTCATCTCATTTTCTATGTTTTTATTAGGCATGACCATTGCTCGAAAAAGGTATCTCAACGAGTGGTCTACTTACCTTCCTAAGATTAAAAGGGTATTT
>CAYJOY010000078.1:0-7285 GCA_964371885.1 uncultured Lentimicrobiaceae bacterium
CTCAACTATGTGGAGGAAGAGGCAGTAGTAGAGCAGTAGCAATTGCTGTTTCTTTTACAAAGTGTTGATAATCTGATGTTTTTCTATTTTCTTTTCGCTGACGCTGATCAATAACCTATCTGCAAATTTTGGAGCCAAGTTTAAAGAAGAATGTTCCAAAGAAAGCCCCTAATAAGAATCCGCAAAATACATCAATAGGGTAGTGCACCCCCACATATATTCGCGTGTAACCCATGAGTAATGCCCATGCTAAGATGCTGTAAATAATCCATTTTCGTTTGTTAGCAATGAAGTATATTACAAAGAAAGCACACATCATAGAGTTGGCAGAGTGCCCCGACGGGAAGGTATATTTCCCTCCTCTATAGTAGTTGCCGTCGCTCTCCTTTATAAGATGGATCTCATTGGCCAGTGCCTCGGTGTGCGATGGGCGGAGGCGCCCCGTTTCGCGCTTTAAGAGATTGCACGTTTGGTCGGTACAGGTAACCGCAGCTATTAATAATAGGATAGGGACAATCGCCTTTTTGCGTTTTCTGTAAATAACGATGCCTAACAGAAAGAGGTAGAATGGAACCCATACTAAAATTTGGGTGTATTCATACATGAAGACGTCTAAAACTTTGTTGTGAAAGCTATTAAGCCATAAAAACAATTCGGTGTCGCGTTGAAGGATGGTTTCTAACATTATTGAAAATCTGGATAGAGTAGATATTTTTTTCTTTTCGCTTTAAATTCAGCAAGCCCTTTTTGCCAAGAGGCTCTAATTTCTTCTTCTGTTCTGCCATTAATAATTTGCCAGCGAAGGGTTGCGCTACCTGCTAGCTTATCGAAAAAGTGGTTGGCATTGAAGAAATTAGCTTTGTCGGGATAGCTGTTGTAAGCTTTTAATAAGAAAGAGATATTAAAAGAGTTGCTCTCTTGTAAATTCTCTTGAGCATATTCGGTTAAGTTTTCGCCACGGCATTTTTTTCCTTTTTGGGGTGGATTTTCCGATACCCCTTTAATAGGCTGAGGGGTAAAATAGTAGTCGCCATAAGTGAGTTCTGGGTGTCCGTAAATTTGGAATGGGGTAAGAGTACCGCGCCCTAGGCTAATGGTAGTCCCTTCAAAGAGGCAGAGCGATGGGTAAAGATAAATAGCCTCTTGGGTGGGGAGGTTGGGCGACGGAGCACGCGGTAGCTGGTAGCGTTGCGTGTGGTCGTAGTTTGCGTTTGCCACATATTGCAGTTGGCACTGTAAGCTGTCGCTCAGCCAATATTCCCCATTTATCATAAGGGCATACTCGGCAATGGTGAGGCCGTGCACAGCCGGAATGGGGTGCATGCCAACAAACGACCGGTATTTCTCCTCCAAAATAGGACCATCTACAAAATAGCCGTTCGGATTAGGTCTGTCGAGTACCAACACCTCAATATTATTTTCGGCGCACGCTTCCATAATATAATGTAGTGTAGATATATAGGTGTAGAAACGGCAACCCACATCTTGCATGTCGAAAATTAAAATCTCTATTCCTTGCAATTGCTCGGGGGTGGGCTTTTTATTTTTACCATATAATGAGATGATGGGGAGCCCCGTTTTGCTATCGGTAGAGGAGCTAATGTGTGCCCCTGCCTCCGCATCGCCGCGGAAACCGTGCTCGGGAGCATATATTTTCTTTAACGGAATGCCCGCCGACAAAAGGGTATCTACTAAATGGGTAGTGCCAATAGTAGATGTGTGGTTGGCACATATTCCCACTTGTTTGCCTGCTAATAATGGGAAGTATTTATCGGTTTGTTCAGCCCCCGTTTTTATCTGTCCAAAAACAGAGAGGGAGAGTACTATAAAAAATAGGATAAATGGGTATCTCATGTTATAAATAGTCTTTCTTTTAGTTTATAGAATGTAAAGTGTAAACATTGTAGTAGGTAATTGCTTATTTTTTCTCTGCTAGGTTTTTACCTACTACTATTGTATGGAACGAATCGGGTTGTAGTAATTCTTTGGCTAACCTAATCACCTCTTCCACTGTTATACTCTTAATGCCATTTACATAATGTTCCCCTTCTGTGGTATCTTTGCCAAAATGGTTCCAAAACGAATATATCCCCATAAGTGAGGTAACTCCGTCTACTTGTCGTAAAAATTTTCCTAACAAATAGTTTCTTACCGTTTCCATCTCCTCTAATTCAATACCGTTATTTATTAAATGCTCCATCTCGTAAAAACATTCCTCAATGGTAGCTTGCGTTGCCTCGGCATTCACATCGCTCTTAATCATGAAGATAGATTCGTTTCCGAAATAACTGTTATAGTTATGAATGCCGTAGGTGTACCCTTTCTCTTCTCTTATTTTCTTCATTAATCTCGATCCGAAATAGCCTCCGAATAGTGTAGTTAAGAATGAAAATTTCTTTTTGTCGGGATGGTGGTAGTCCATCGATTTCTTACATATTATAACTGTCGATTGAAGTGCGTCGGGGCGTTCTTCGTAGAAATAGGATGTGGGATTGTTAGACAATTGCGCCAGCGTGAGGATAGATGCGCCAGCGGTAATATTGGAAAATGTTTGGTTAATAAACTGTTGTAGCGAATCGTCAACATCGCCGGCAACAAATAGGGTGATGTTATTAGCAATCATTACCTTTTGATGACATTCAATAAGATGTTGAATGGTAATGTTTTGTATGTGTTGCGTTGTTAAAGGGTCTTTTACTGGCGAAACATCGAAAAGTGCATTGTACATGTGCTGGTTGGCAACATAGCTAGTTCGAAGTAGGTTGTATTCTAAATCTTTAATTTTTTGATCTTTAAAGAGATTGAGACTGCTTTCTGTAAACAGAGGCTGTGCAAGTGTTTCAACCAGTATTGGAAGAAGCGCTCTGATGGTGTGTTTAGGTATTACCCATTGTAGTGAGGTGTAATCTAAGTTAACGTTGCAACTCCATGAGGCGCCGCAAAAGTCTAAGTATTCTTCGAGCTTTTCGGCAGGATATTGTGCTGAGCTCTCTTTAAGCATTTGAAAAGTAGCTTGTTGTAGATACTTTTGCGTTTCGTAAAGGGTGCCAGCTTTCACTTTTATTTGTAGATGGATGAGTTCTAATTGTGCATCGTAAAAGGTAAAGCAACTTAAACCGTTACTTAACGTGTTTTTGTGAGGCTCAATAAGAGGGAAGTGCGAGAAAGGTTGTATTGCAGGGGGGATGTTTCTGTTCATTAAAAAATATTTATCGTAACAACGTTACAGTTCCCCGTTTTCGTATAAGTTCCCCGTCAATATCTTTATAATTTACAATATAAATATACACACCCATTTCGGCAGGTACCCCGTTAAGGTTACCGTCCCACCCGTCGCTAATATCTCTCGATTGGTATACAATCTGCCCGCCTCTATCTATTATAGAGATGGCAAAATCGGTTATTTCTCTAGTAGTAACCACTTTAAATAGATGGTTGCCAGAGGCACTAAGAGGCTTGAATGCGTTAGGAATATACACCCCCGACTCTTGAGTGTCGTTTTTGAAAGGAAAACTTTTCTCTCTATTTTCGTCAGTTAATGTTGCTTCATTTTTAATAGTCTCTTCAATAACAGCTTCTATGTTATCTGCCCTTACAAACTCGTTAGTATTGTTTTGAGGAGCCCCGGGTAGGTTGCTCTTAGAGGTGTTAGGGCTGTTAGTTATTGGTTCAGATATAGTGGTAGCTGTTGGATTTGTTAAAATTGTATCAGGAAATATGTTTTTAGGATAGATGGGAGTAGTTGTTGTAACTATTTGGGTTGTTAAAACAGTATCCTTTCTGATTCCCGACCACCTCTCAATCGTTATGGACCGCGATGAGTTAGATGTTGGAGTTGTTAGAATAGGTTCGAATGGTGGAGCAACGATGGTATTCTTTAGTTCTTCACTAGTTTCTTCACTAGTTTCTTCGTTTTTTTCTTCAATAATAGGTTGAGGCTGGTTACTTACAGGTGTAGTTTCTGTAGGGTTTTGGGTTGCTATTTCAATGTTTGGTGTAGAGGTGGTGATTTCTAGAGGAGTGGTATTTTGTGGAGTATTAGAATGTATAGATACTTGTTGTGTTGGGGTAGAAACAGCGGTATGGGTAGGCGTTTCTCTATTTTCTTGAGGGGTAATCTCTGCGTAAGCAGCCGATGCTACATGATAATTTGGAGCAGGACTAGGTGTAGGAGTCATAAAGTGTTGTGCAGTAAACACTGTTCCTACAATAGCCACTACAGCAATAGAGGTTCCAACTCCCCACTTCATCCCTTTTTTCTTCATGCGAAATTGTCTCATTTCGGGGTGTTGTGCAATATTTTCCCAAAGGTGTGCGGGTACCTCTGGCTTGGCATTTTCCAATTTTTCTTTAAAAACCTTTTCCATACTACTCATTACTTTACGTACAATTTTACCTCTTCTTTACCAAATTTCTTTTCAATTTTTTCTTTGAGAATTTTTTTACTTCTAAAGAAATGACTTCTAGAGGCTGTACTGCTAATATTGAGGTGTTCTGCAATTTTATCGTGCGACCACCCTTCAATAGCAAAAAGGTTAAAAATCTCCCTTGTTACATCAGGAAGTTCGCTAACCATCTGCAATAAATCCTCTTCGCTGGTGAGTTGTAGTTCTTTTTCGAAAGAGGAGGGCAGTTCTGAAGCCCTCTCATCATCAATAGATTGCAGCGGAACTTTATATCCACGAAGTCTATTAACTGCTTGCGATACGGTAATACGTCTCACCCAACCTTCAAACGAACCAGCAAACTGATAATCATCAATTTTGGTAAAGATTCGAATAAAAACATCTTGAAATAGATCCTCAGCATCGCTGTTTAAAGGGCAGTATCGTCTGCATATTCCCAATACAGTGGGTGCTATTTCCTTATACAATAATCGCTGACTTTTAGCGTCGCCAGATTGGCATTTTTTAATAAGTCTTTCATCGATCATTGTTTTTCAATAAATGTTTTCTAGATAGACGTATATTTAATGAAAATGTTTCAAAAAAAATGCATTATTTTTTTGTTTGGTTGGCAACTTCTTCTGTTAATTTTCTAAGTGTCTCTTCATCAGCTAGAAAATAATCTTTTATGATATTGAAATTTTCATCAAATTCGAATACGTAAGGGATGCCAGTAGGTAAATTTAGCGATACTATATCTTCATCAGATATGTTTTTTAGGTGTTTAATGATACCACGAAGGCTGTTGCCGTGCGCAGCTACTATTACCTCTTTTTTAGCGATGAGTTTTTCTTTAATTTCATCGTTCCAGTAGGGGACTATTCTGTCCACTGTGTCAATAAGAGCTTCGGTACCTGGTCGAGCTGCTTCGTCGCTATATTCAGCATAGCGGGGGTCGTTAGCAGGGTGGCGAGGGTCGTCGAGGGGTATTGCGGGGGGGCGTACATCGTAGCTACGGCGCCATAGTTGCACTTGCTCGCTGCCAAACTTCTCTACCATCTCCATTTTGTTCATTCCTTGTAGATTTCCGTAGTGTTTTTCGTTCAGTTTCCACGATTTTTCGACAGGAAGCCATAGCAAGTCCATCTCTTCTAATACTAAGTTTAAGGTTTTAATGGCTCTTTTTTGGAGCGATGTGAAAGCGTAGCGGAAGTTAAAACCAGCCTCTTTTAGCTGTTGCCCTGCATCTCTCGCTTCGTTCATGCCGCGATCGGTAAGGTCTACATCAGTCCATCCGGTAAATAAATTTTTTTCGTTCCAAGTGCTTTGTCCGTGTCTAATTAATACTAATTTATACATAATGCTTTACTGTTTTTATTCTACTTTTCCTGCTGTTTTTAAAATTACTCTATCTGTTTCGGCGTTTGAGAGCACCGTAATCCATTTGTTAATGGAGCCAGGGGTGTCGGCGCTGTAAGTTACTTTAATTTCCCCTTGTTGCCCAGGCATTGTAGGTGCTTTAGGGTACTCGATGGTAGTACAGGTGCACGATGTTTTTACATCGTCTAAAATGAGTGGTTTTTTACCAATATTGGTAAAAGTATAGCTCCCATGTTTAATGTCGCCAACTTTTAAAGTGCCAAAGTCGAATGATAAGTTGTCGAAAGCGATTTCGGCTCCTTTTATATTTTTGTTTGTTTTCTGTGGTTGTTCGTTTTGTGCAAAACCCACCATGCTAAATAGGGCGAGAGTAAGGCAAAAAATGGCTCTTTTCATTCTGTTATATTTTTAGAGTTATTAAAAAAAATGATTAACGGGAAATAAAACTTAATAAATTGCAAATTATTGTTGAGTAGATGAGAAAAAAGATGTATTTTTGCCGCTCGAAAAAAGAGGGGGTTATTCTCCTTGTACCAATCCCTGGGGTCGTTTGGTTTTGACAGCCTGTTAGTGGATTAGTAAGCATGTCGGATGTTGTGAGACGGTTCCGTTAAAAGCTAACTCTCATAGCCAATAAATGGCAACTCTTATGCAATCGCTGCTTAATTGCCGCGATCCTTGGAGCCTAAACTAGGTTTAGAGCACCGAGTGTCTCCCCAAAAGCCCTTCTAGTCGGCGTTTGGTTTCGAGGCATCGAAAATGATTAGATAGCAAATGTAGGCTTCGATACATGCGCAAAATTTTAGAAGATAAGCGGAAATTAGGCCTGCCGAGTGCTTGCTTTCCGCCGACAATTTTACTCAGGCTAAACATGTAGAAAGCTTTTTTGCAACAAGTTTGGACGCGGGTTCGACTCCCGCCGGCTCCACAGAAAGCGACAGTCCGAACTTTTACCCGATTGGGGAAAGGTTCGGATTTATTTTATATTTAGATAAATTTTAAGATGGGAAATGTGTATTATGGCAAAATACAAGATAAAGGAAATCACATTTAAAGAACACCCGATTTTAGGAAATCTAACAATTAATTTTTGCAAGACGGACGGGACACCGGCTGACACAATTATTATTGCAGGGGAAAATGGTGTTGGTAAAAGCACGTTATTGAATTGCATTGGAGAAGTCATCGCCGCCCCTTTTGATGATTCAAGGTCACTGGACTATTCTCTTACTGTGTATGAAAATAATAATGAAGTTAAGTTTGATGTCAATCATAATATGCCATATTATGGTAATGTCCCGGGTGAATATATACAATTTAGCTCACATGCACTTCATTGTAAAGATAACCTTAATTTTAATGCATTTTATCCCCAAAACAAAAATGAAGGTCACAAATCAATTGAGTCAATTTCAGATATTAAGACACAATTAAAACAAATGTTAGATGAAGCTAAAAAACTTGACAGTGAAGATTTACTCGAAAAGTGTCGCATATCACTCTTAGAGGTCGATGATTCA
>CAYJOY010000078.1:7319-8388 GCA_964371885.1 uncultured Lentimicrobiaceae bacterium
TTAGCGCGGTCAATTAATTTTACATTTGATGACATTGAATTTAAAGGTTCTGAATTCGTGCGCAATGGGAAACAGATAGAGTTAGATAATCTTAGTTCAGGTGAGCAGCAGATAATTTTTCGCAAGCTATATTTGTTATTGCAACAACTCAATAACGAGAACTCATTCGTGTTAATAGATGAACCCGAAGTGAGTCTGCACCCGAGATGGCAGGGTAAAATTATAAATGGATATAGAAAACTTTTCACTCATAATGGGACACAATCAGTGCAGATGTTTATTGCTACACACTCTGAGTATGTAATTAAATCTGCGTTCGAAAATCCTGATGATGTGTTAATTGTTATTTTGTCTAAGAATGCTGACGTAATTGAAGCAAAAACGATTAATACACCTATGGTTCTCCCTACAATTACAGCAGCTGAAACAAATTACCGTGCATTTGGGATTGCATCCACAGATTATCACACTTTATTGTATGGATATCTACAGGATAATATGAATCTGCGAAGCGTTAAGTCTTGCGATGATTTTATCATCCAGCATGCTGATTTCAATACGAACATTCATGGAAAATCTTCTTCGCATAGCACAACAACATATAATTCACTACCTACATATATTAGAAATGCTATTCACCACCCTGATTCAGAAAATACATATTCAAATGATGAGCTTGAAACTTCCATTTTATTATTGGAGAAATTATGCAGGTAACAAAAGAAAACCAAAAATACACTTGTAAACCACTTGTTAAAATATTCACTGTACACAACTTTCTAATTTTGAGTTCTCGTCCATACTCCTGTTGGTCGCGCCCCCTCGGTCGCTAAGAGAAAAGGCTTTGCGCTCGTCCGCACCGCATGGTGGCAGGTCAACCCGTGGTCGCAACATGGAATAGTTGAGCTTTGATGTATTCAGCAGCATGTACGAGTGCTCTTTCCCCAACTCTTTACGATAAGATTAATTTCGGCGATACGCTCACAGGTTTGCGTATTGCGAGTTCAGGAAAGTGAGTTGATTTTTTATAAGTAAAGAATATTTTTCTTTGTAGCGCATCATGAATTGT
>CAYJOY010000079.1:0-8253 GCA_964371885.1 uncultured Lentimicrobiaceae bacterium
ACCTTTGCTTGACAGAAGAGGCGGTAAGTCTCTTTTATCTCTTTTTTAGTAAGATGTGGGAGGTCGGTAGGGAGTAGTGTTCCACCACCCTCTACGATTTTCCCTTTGCACATACCGCACGTGCCCCCTCCGCCGCAGGCCGATGGGATAAAAATCTGTTGGTCGGACAGCGCTTGCAAAAGCGAGCCTCCCTTTTCGTGTTCTACTTCGCTGGCGTCGTTAATGAGAATCTTAGCCTTGCCACCTGGCAACAATTTTTTCTGCGCAAACAACAAGAGCGAAACTAATAACCATAACAACACTATTACAATAATAGCGGCAACTAGTGTGTAGAGTAAAACCATTTTATCTTCCTAATTTAATAAGGGCAAAAACAGCATAGTTAATCATATCAAGATAGTTGGCATCAATCCCTTCCGATACCATGGTTTTCCCTTCGTTATCTTCAATCTGCTTTATTCTTAATAGTTTTTGTAAGATAATATCGGTTAAGGAGCTTATCCGCATTTGTCGCCATGCCTCGCCGTAGTCGTGGTTTTTCTTTAGCATTAACTCTTTAGCCGTCTCTATCTTCTCTTTAAACAGTTCGATGGCTTTTTCGTGAGGTAACGCGCTTTCTTGGAGGTTAGCTACCCCTAAATCTATCTGAATAAGTGCCATTACCGAGTAGTTAATAATGCCAATAAACTCGGCTTCTATCCCCTCGTTTATTTTCGCCACCCCTTTCTCTTCAATGCTTCTTATTCGCTGCGCTTTAATAAAGATCTGGTCGGTAAGCGACGAAAGGCGTAGTATCCGCCATGCGGTACCATAATCTTTGGCCTTCAACTCAAAGAGTGCACTGCATTTCTCAACAATTTGACAAAATTCTTGCTCGGTGTTTGGTGTCATAACTTTACGCTCTTATTGTACAATGAGTTTTTTTATTCCTTGATTGTTAATAGTATCGATAATTCTAACAAAATAAATACCTGCATGTAGTTGAGAAACATTAGCAGTAGTAATGTTAGTATTGATATTATTTATCCTTTGTACCTCTTTGCCATGTAAATCGTATATTACTACTTCTTTCATTTCTGTTTCGCAAGCAATAGTAATTACATTTTGTGCGGGGTTAGGGTATATGGTAACTTCGGTTTCGGTAATTTCAAACGATTCAATACCCACACATTTTCCGCTAAAGTCAATGCTAAGAGGATAGATGGTTTCTCCGTTTTCGTAGCTAAGAACGAGTTCGAAGTTAGCGAGGTTCACGTATTCTTCGGTATTCATTACAGCAGCTAGTTCATCGGAGTTGATGTTGAAAGTAAGGGTTGTATTTTCTTCTTGCGATAAAGTGTTGATTTGTTGCGTTGGTTCAACCACAATAACCCTTGCATTGTTAGTAGTTAATGCTGCTGTAATATTATTGGCAACTATTGGGCTTTGGTTGGCAATAACGAAGTTTATTTCTAAGGCCATTCCAGGAAGTATGGTTGTAATATTGTTGCTTCCGCTGGTTATGGTATGGCTTTCTACACTTAAATGGGCAATGTCTTCAACAATTGGCTCGCCCATTGGTGGGAATATAATATTATCGACCCAGGCTGCATCTTGCCCCCTGTCGGTGCTCGAATCTTTTTTGTATTCAAAGCCGAAAGTACGTTCTCCAGCCGCAACAGGGAAAGATACCTCTTCCCAATCTTGATCTCCCGATACGCTGTATACTACAGTATTATCAATATAAAAGTTAAAGAAGTCGTAATTTTCTTCAGACGATACTTTTCTAAGGAAAGAGATGTCCCCGTCGGCGGCTATTTGGCATGTAATGGCCATAGTAGAGGTGCCATAGTGAGCAAGGTTTTCATACGAGCGAGCCGCATATTCTCCTTCTTGTACGTTCGACGAAGTGATGGACCATGGTCTATTATTGTTCTCCCATGGGAATGTTTCGAAATTATTGGTTTCAAAATTCTCCACGGTGTTACCTACCACAAGCATAATGGTTTCAGACACGTGATAGTCGCCGCGATATATTTGGAAATATAGAGGGATGCTATTTCCCTCTTCAACGCTTTCGCTTAAAGTTACTTGGAAGGTTGTAGTAGCTGTTTCGTTGCTCCCAATGCCTGCTACAGTAACCTCTCCCGAGGTAACAGTAGCTCCCGAGAAGTATGAGTTGAGGCGTGCAGTGAGTTCAGAGATGGCATTTTTACCAACGTTTTCGGTTGTAACAGTTATTTCTACTGTTTCGCCTGGCTCAATTTTGTTATTGTTGTTTCCTTCAAATTCGTTGCTAACAGTGCTAACAAATTGCAGTTTAGGGGCGTTTATAATAATGCTGTAAGGGTAAGAAGTGGTGTCATTTTCAGAAATGGTTAAAATATTGAATGTAGCAGAAGTTTGATCTTCTACATAAAAATTGGTTTTAAATGCAAATGCAAGGTTAGCATTTTTAATTTCTTCGGCGCTAAATGTACCTAACCAAACAGAGTCGGTAATGAGGCTAACGTGTGGCGAGTTGGTAGTGATTTTTGCGTAACAGTTGTCGGCAGCTTCATTGCCATAGTTGTTGAATACAACATCGAGCTCGAGATATGCATTGTTGCTGGTAGGGAGTTGGTATCCAATAGCCACATCGGTAGGGGTAATATAGCTACCGTCGTTAGGTATTACTTGTATCTCTTGTATATATTGCACATAGTTTTGCGCCCAAACAGCTAGTTCAAAGTCGCCAACGGTAAGTGCATCCAATTGTAACGCTATCGCACCATTAGCATCGGCATAGCCAGAAGCAAATAGTTCGTTGTTGCGCGTTAATGCTACGTATGCGTAAGGAGGGGTTTCTACATTAAGTACTTGAGAAGAGATAGGAATGGCAGCTGTTACCTGCACTTGCATGCTTGAAGGTTTTGAGAGGTAAGGCATTATTGAAGGATCTCCAAAAAGATGGTATATTTCCCAATAATATAGGCTACTGTTAGATGGCGAATTGTCGACAGAGGTGTTTCCAGCATGTATAATGGCACTAGCAGTGGTAATCCATGATGCTACGTCTTCGTTATGAGTATGGAATAGACGGTCGTAGCACCCTAAGTTAGTAGGCGAGTAGCTTGGCGTAGCATTGATAGTTGTTCTTGACCCTACTGTCCAGTAAAAATCCTCGTTCCAAGTAGAGTTATTAGAAGCACCAATGTAACCTACTGCCCCTTTGTTTTCAGCGCGAAGCAGCGCTTCTCCGAAGCAAGTGGCCACGTCGAATTTTCCCGATTGACAGCAGTTTCCAATCATAAATCCATATTTCCCTCTGTTGTTCATGCTTGGCACATGGCTTACTTCGAAGGCAGGCTCCGACCAGCCATTGTATAGACAGTGCGCAGTATAGTTGGCAAAACCAACCCCAGCATTTATCTCACTTCTTATTTGTGCCGCCTCGTTGGTACATGGGTGCATGTGTGCATAAACATTGGTATATCCATTTTCGGTATTTATATAGTTGCTTGTCATGTAATTAATTTGTCCGTTGGCGTGCGTTGGAGACCAATAACCGTCGTAACCTGCTACTAAAACGGCGTCGTTTAAATAGTCGTCATCTTCCATTGTGTATTGTTCGTACATTAATGTTTTTTCTATTTGTGGAGTGAGTTCAGCTATTGAGGTGGCAGAAAAGCGGCCGTAGTACGCATCGGGTAAGTAATCGCCGTTAGTGAATGTAGCGTAGTATAGGTCGGTAATGTGTTCGTCTGATGTCCCGTCGAAAGTGGGTAGCTGTGCCATGTCTCCAACAAAAAGGATGAAGGTAGGAGCTGGTTCAGCAACGGTAGCATTGTCGTAAAGTCCTTTTAAATAGTTTTTTATAGTGGTAGTAGTAGTTCCTACTTCTGGGTTGTTGGTGTACATTTCATCTACCAAAAACCCTTTGCGACGTTTCCAAGCAACAAACTCATCGAGTGCACCCTCAAACATTGGGTTGGCAATAATGGTAAAGCGCACAGGTGAAGCGGTTTGGTCAGATGGGGTTAGTACAGGTTGGTTGTTGAGAATGGCAGCCGAAACATGAGAGAAGAAAGGGTTAGAGTGCAACTCTTTCATCTGTTGCGTTGCCGTCCAATCGTAGCTTGTATACTTAATAGTTACTTCCATCTCTTTAATAATGGTAAACTCTTGTGTTGTTGGTTTGTACGATATTGGAGATACAGATAACTGTGCTAAATTAGCACTTCTGTAAATCCCTTTAGGTAGTATACTAATAATCTCACCAGGGGTATAGTATTGATCTGAAAGATAAGTTTCTTCGTTCATTACCAGATTGAAAGGACCTTCGTCTGATTTGTAATAAGATGGTTGTGCGGGATAAACAGCGTGTTCTACACCTAAGGTGGTATTGGTAACGGTTTCCTTGCTAATAATTTGTGTAATAACCTCAAAATCAGCTCCAACGGGTACTTCTAACATTTCTACATACACGGGAAGTTGAGGATTTCCAACATCGGTAGAATTGTGTGCATCGTGAATGGAGAGTTGAGAGAAGAAGCCTTTCTCGGTTTTTATTTCCGAAACTTCGATGGCAGGCGTTTGTAAACGAAGCCTTATTTGTGTTTTCGAATTTTCGATAACTTGCCACGAAGGCTGTGCCCATAAGATTGTGATACTTGCGAGCAAAGCAATGAGGGTGAATAATGTTTTTTTCATAGTTATTGGTTATTTTAATGTTTTTATTTATGATACAAATGGCCGAACTAAAAATTGGTACCCGAGCGAAATAAGAATGTATACGAGAATGATAAGAGGAAAAGCCCCCAGTTGAAACAATACGAGGAAGGCTATGGATATGAGGAGGAATATATAACGGATAAGGTTCTCTTTAAATTGAAAGTTTTTGAATTTAAGAGAGAAGAGCCATAGTTTAATAACGAGAAGTAGGGAGAAAACAACCACAATGCTAAGTATTGCCCAAAAGTTAGAGAAAATAGGGATGGTGTTGGCAGCAAAGGGGATAAATGCTAGAAATAGAGCGTTGGCAGGGGTGGGTAGCCCGTAAAAATTGAATGCTTGTTTTTCGTCGGTGTTGAATTTCGCGAGGCGGAGTGCGGAGAATATGGGGACAATAAATGCGACGAATGGGAGCAAAGCGATTGTTTCTGTTTGTAACATTGGAGGCAAGCTTTCGAAGCAGGCGTTAAGCCAGTGGAAAATGATAAACGTGGGAGCCACTCCAAAAGAGACAAGGTCGGCAAGCGAGTCGAGCTCTTTTCCAATGGGAGAGTACACTTTAAGGATTCTAGCAACGAATCCGTCGAAGAAATCGAAAACGGCAGCTACAATAATTAGGTAAGCAGCAATGTGAATGGCCCCTTGCGTTGCAAAATATATAGCAACAACTCCAGAAAGAATATTTAGCGTGGTAATGAAGTTGGGGAGATGCTTTTTCATTTCACGTCGTAGCTGTTAAATACGTTGTAAACAATGCCATTGTCGGAGCCACGATGATTAATATCGCTTCTTATTTTGGCTTCTTCTAATCTCATCTCATCAAAAATGCTCTCGATCATTTGTTCTGCTATTGCTTCGTAAATATCGATGTTGATAGGTGCTTCTTCAGTAGCGTAATAATTTGCTAATAGATTATTGTAGAACTCTTTAACAGTAGTGTTGTTAATAGAATCTAGCGCCATATTAAGTTGCACTAATGTAGAGATGCTGTTTAGAAATTTGTGATAGTCGTAGTGATAAAAGAAATCAGTTATAGCATGTTCGTTGCCAAAAAGTAACGAATCGGGTTCGTTTATTACTAATGTTGCAGTGGCACTCTCTACGTAAGAGGCGATACCGTTGCCGCAAAGAGTTCCCACACTGTTAAATGCGAGCTGTAGTGAATCGCGATCGTTGTTGTTAGGGACGATAGGAAGTATGGCGCTAGGAATAGCAATGCGATATTCCCCCTCGTCGTAATTGAAAAAACAGGAATGCAAAGATGGGCGTTAGCCGTGTCAACGCACATTTTAATGGTGGTTTTAATAGCAGTATTTATCTCGTTATCTGTATATAAATTCTTTCCATACTCTCCCGAATCATCGGTGCAAGATGTTAAAAATAAAGAGATTAAAGCGAATGTTATGAGGTGTATTTTTTTCATTGTTATGCAAAATTATAATCGGCAAATATACAACTTTTTTTTAGATGAAGTCTTGAAGAAATAAGATGGATACGTGCGCATTTTAAATTATTATTTTCCCTTTTTTCCTTTTTGTAAAATAGTAGATGTTAGATGTATAACCGCAAACATAAACGTGTACATGCCGCAATAATAAAGGTTATCTATTGTATGAAGCTTTAGCAAAACAAAGATAAAAAACAATACTAGGGCAAGTGCCAAGCAAGCTAGCAGAAGGGGGAAAACTCCCAATTTTTGCTCAGGATGCCAGCGTTTATTCAAGAATAAAACAGCTACAGTTGCCACAAGAGAAAGGGCGGCTATTGCGTAATCGGGAATGTTGCTCATAAAGAAAATAATGAGTGTAGTGGTTAGAAAAATGGCTAGTGCAATCAATAATCTTGTTATTTTCACTTTCATCTGATAATTGTTTTAAGATGCTTTACTCTCCTAATAGGGCATTCAATACACTGTCAATATTTTCATACGAAGGTCTAGGGGCATTGGCGTTAACTATATTTCCTTCTGTATCAATTAAAATAAAGCAAGGGATTCCTCCAATTTTAAAGAAGTTGCAAATTTCGTTATCCCATTTGCTAGCATATAGTTGTAGACATCCTGTCTCTTTCTCTTCTATCATTTTCAACCATGCTGCGCGGTCTTCATCTACCGATATTTGGATAAACTCTATGTTTTTTCCAGCGTATCTTTTCACCAACTCTTTCAAAGCTGGGGTTTCTCTTAAACAAGGTCCGCACCAAGTAGCCCAAACATCTATGTATACATATTTCCCTTTAAAATCGCTGAGTTGGTACATCTTGCCATCTTTGTCGGGAAACTGCCAATTTACTGAGGGGTTACCAGGTTCTAGTTTTTTGTAATCGGCAAAAATAGCGTCTAATTCAGCAACGTATGCTTCATTTTTAGCAAAAATTTTGAAATTTTCATAATGATTTTTCACGGCTTGTGCACCGTAAAATCCAAGGAACTTTTTGATATTAGTGTAGTACACATATTCACGCATCGAATCTCTTAACAGGCTGTCGACCACAAAGAAGTAAGTATACAAATATTCCTCCATCGATTCTGGTTGCTTACCCGCGCTTTTTCTAGCTATCTCTAAGCCAATCACTTCAGGCAAGAACACATCCGCTTCTTGTAATTTTAACAGTTGAGCATCATTTAAATCTACTTTACTAATTTCTGCATCAATCATCGCTTGTATGTTTGTTATATCTTTCTCTGCTCTTACTTGAAAGTTATAATGGGTAAGATGAAACAATGCCATCAGCGTTTCAATCCGTTTTTCTTCTAACGCTATAAATTCAGCTTCTTGGGTTGCCCAGTTGGCTTTCAAAGTATCTAAGTGATAGTTAATTTGGGCACGTAAAGCATTGCAAGATTGTTGAAATGTGGCAAACTCTTCCGCTCTTATAAGATCATAATAATCTACCGTATCCATTAATCTTTGCTGCGTTAACGAATAATCGTTCAACACTTTATTATCTCCACCAAAGGTTGTAAAGCCATTATTTTGTTCGTCAATAGTAAGGGTAGATGTGGTTGATGGTTTCACATACATACGCGCCCCTTTCCACTCTTCTCTTTCGTTAAAAAACAAGAAGGTAGGCTCGGTTATATCGAGTTGAATTTCAAAATTTCCTGCTGCGTCTAACGCAACAGTATCGGGAATTTGATTATAGGTAAAATAAAGGAGCGGCTCGGTAAAATGGGCCACCTTACCGGTTACAACGGCGAGTTTTTCGCTTGTAGCGCTTTCTTTTTTGTTTTGGCAAGCAGTAAAAAGAACTGCGGCAATCACTAGGAAGAGGATTCTTTTCATTTTTTTATGATTTTCAAAGTTTTAGAACGTGCTTTTATTTTGAAATATTATCGTGTGATAAAAAAAGAACCTCCCCTTAGTAAAGGGTGTTATTACTTCAAATGCAAAATAGTCATTTCGCTATCGGTGCCTAAGCGCATGGGTGGTCCAAAGGTGCCACTCCCTTGCGATACGTATACTTGTGTGTTTTCGTTGTATTGATATAACCCTTTATTGAATTCGAACATCATTTTGGCAATGAGAGTGGCTGGAAACATTTGTCCTGCGTGGGTATGCC
>CAYJOY010000080.1:0-8231 GCA_964371885.1 uncultured Lentimicrobiaceae bacterium
TTAATTTTTCTCAAGGTTATTATTTTGCCAAGCCGTGCCCTATTGAAGAAATTTAGTATTCTTATTTTTTAGATTACTTATTCTCGGGAGGGGGGAAACCTTTTTTGTGTGACAACAAAGTGACGCTCGGGGCTATGTCCTATAGCCCACTCGCTTTCACTCACAAGAAACGCGGTCCTTGTTTCGTTCGCACTGCGTGGCTTTGCCACTTCCTGTGGCAATTTACGAAAGCGTTTTCCAACCTCTTCATGGGCAAACCCTCCCCCTTTCCAAAAAAACTTTAATAATGGGGTATTGAGTTCCAAAAAATATGTTTTTTATTATGCTATATTTTTAGGTTAAAAAAGAATTGGAATGACGTGCAACGATGAATATAAAAACCTTAAAACGCTATCCGATTTTCTTTGCGTTTTTGAAAGGTGCAGATTTCGGTGAAGCCGATATTTTTAAGGATGTCTGTAGCCTCATCAAATCTTGCCATAAAAACATCGCTAGTATGGCAATCGCTACCAAGGCTTACGTTTCTTCCTCCAAGGCTATAGTAAAGCGAAAAAATAAAGGACAGATAAGACGAATCCTTATATTGATACAAAAAACGTGTGTTAAACTCAAGAGTCTTTTCTTTTTCAATCACCAGATTTAAGAGCTCAGTCAGTTTTTTTTCATGTTTATTTAAGTCTACTTTAGGAATATAACGCAAAAGATAATCAATATGTCCCACAATATCATAGTTTGTGCAATGCGTAAGCATATTTACATACAAGTCTAAGTAGGCGTTGTAGGCGTCATCGGCAGTTTTTTTTCGTAAGAATTTTTCACTTGTGCAATCGGCTATTTCATTTTCATGCACAGACATAAGCACCACATCAAAATCTTCTCTTTTTGCGATTTCATCCATGTCTTTTATGCGTGAAAACTTATACCCCATTTCAACACCTTTAAGCATGTTGAGGCCATAAACTTCACCCAGTTGTGTTAGAATACTTTCTTGTTTTTGAAAGTCAGGCATAATGTCTCTTTTCATATAACAACAAGAAAGATCGCAGTGCTCCGTACTGACAAAATGGGTACACCCTTTTTCGATAGCCTTTTGCAAATATGGTTCAAGGGCTTGTGAGCAGTCATAAGATAAATAACTATGAAGATGTTGATCGTATATTTTCATAAAAAACCTATCATTTTATTATTGTTACCGGAGCTTATCGCAAAACTATTTACTTCTCAAGGAAAAAATGTCCATCTGGAATACTGACACGTTATTCCAACTCTTTTAGATAGTGTCGTCAAAATGTTCTTTTGAGCAATTTCTTCGTTAGATTTTATTTGCTTTTCGGTCATGTACGTCTATATACACTCCTTTCAAAACAAGCTTATCTTCCTTTTAGAGCAGTTCCAATAAATATTGTAACTGCTCTAAACCAAAACGATATTCAAAAAGCACTCATTTACGGCAGGCAAAGCCTAACCTATTCTTGCTTTTTGCACTTCAATTTTGCTACGCTCAAATGAAGTTTTTAGAACATATCCATGAGATTATCATCTTAGTATTTACTGAATATGCTCTATTATTAAAGTTTTTTGAGGAAAGGGGGAGGGTTTGGGAGGGGGAAAACTCCCTTTTGTACACAAAAGGGGTTTTCCCCCTCCCAAGAAACAACAAATTGGAATTACGTGACAGTAAATTGGAATGACGTAAAAATGTGCTTAATGACACATTGACGACATATGTTCCTTAGTATAAAGTAATGGTGTTTTTAACTATAACTAAAGGAATATCATTATGAAAAACCGTTTTCTTTCTTTGTCGTTGATTGCGTCTTCCCTCCTTTGGACAGCATGCGCCACGCATGAACCCGCTCCCATGCAAATGGCGACAATGAGCTTGCAACGTCCTATTATTATTTTGCATACCAATGATGTGCATGCCGGAATTGATGATAACATCGGTTATGCCGGTCTTGCCGCCTATAAAAATGAAATGGAAGCAAGATATGGCGAAGATAATGTTATTCTTGTGGATGCAGGCGATGCTGTGCAAGGAGCGAGTGTGGCCATGCTCACCCAAGGCGAAGCCATCATTAAACTTATGAATGCAGTGGATTATGATTATTTTGTGCTCGGAAACCATGAGTTTGACTATCAAATTCCTCGCATGTTTGAGCTGACCGATATGCTTGAAGCAGAAGTTGTTTCTTCTAATTTTATGGACTTGAGAGATAAAGAATCTGTTTTTTCAGGTTATGAAATCCACACCATTAATGGTATTGATATTGCTTTTGTGGGAGTCACCACGCCCGAATCCCTCACAAAGGCCAGTGTGCAATATTTCCAAGACGGAAAAGGTAACTTTATTTATGGATTTGAGGAAGACAAAAGCGGAGAAAAGCTTTATAAAAATGTACAAAAAAGCATAGATATGGCCTTGGCAGACGGGGCAGAATATGTGGTGGGTCTTGTGCATATGGGGATCGATCCCGTTTCAAAACCCTGGCGTTCAACAGACCTTATCGCAAACACCGTAGGCTTTGATGTTGTGCTCGACGGCCATTCCCATTCTGTTATCGAAGGGGAAATTCACAAAGATAAAGTCGGCAATGAAGTTATTTTGTCACAAACAGGCACCAAACTAAACGCCATCGGCCAAGTCACCATCGATCCAAGCAAGTCCGATAAAGAAGACATCGAAGCGGTACTTGTAGGGCAAAACGGTTCATACACCAAGAAAGATGCTGAAGTTCAAGCCTTGGTCGATACCATCAACGAAGAATTTAAAACGATTTTAGAAAAAAATGTAGCCTATACCGAATTTGAACTTCTTATGGGCAAAGGCAATTTGCCCCTTGCAAGGATGGGAGAAACCAACCTTGGCGATCTTATTACCGATGCCTATCGTGAAATCCTCGATACCGACGTAGCCATTATCAATGGAGGCGGAATACGCGCAAATGTCGATAAAGGCAATATCACCTTCAACGAAATTATCAACCTACATCCCTTTAGTAATAATATTATCTCTGTGGAAGTGACAGGGAAAACTCTCAAAAACGCTTTGGAAATGGGAGCTAAATCCTATCCCACCGCAGACGCAGGTTTTATGCATGTTTCCGGTATGACCTACGAAATCGATCCCAAAATTCCCTCTTCCGTCAAACTTAACGATCGAGGAAATTTTATCGGCGTTGAAGGGGAGTATCGAGTGAAAAATATAATGATCGATGGTAAGCCCCTCGACGAACAAAAACTCTATACCCTAGCAGGTCTTGACTATATTCTCAAACGAAACGGGGACGGTATGGCCATGTTCAAAGATGCCACCATCCTAAAAGATATGTTTATGGTCGACAGTGAGCTCCTTATTAAATATATTATAGAAAACCTAAACGGAAACATTAGCCCCAAATACGCCAACCCCAAAGGCGAAGGCAGAATTAATATTTTATAGTGTGATTTTTAAGAGTTTTTTTGGAGTTTTTTTGGGGGAAATGATTTCCCCCAAACCCCCTCAACAGCAAAGCCCCGTAAACTTCGTTTACGGGGCTTTGCATTTTGTGGAGGCTTGAAAAACCCAATTGTTTAACAAATAAATATATATGGTTTTCAGGAAGGGGGAGTTTGAGGGGGAAACCTCCTAGCTAGTATTGAGTAAAACGAAATTTAGCGTCATCATAAGGTCGACATCAAAAATAGGGTTTCCCCCTCAAAAAATCTTTATATTAACCAATATAGCGGATAGCAGAGGGGTTGAATCTGTTTACAAAGTGGTTTGCGTTTTCTTTGTCGGGGTAGCCGAGTGAGATAACACAAAAGGGCATAAGGTGGTTTTCGAGTTGATAGAGTTTTGAAAGATAGTCCATTCTGGCTTTGTCAGGACAAGTGCCAAACCAGCAAGTACCGAGGCCGAGTTCTGTGGCTTGCAAGAGGATATTTTGGGTTGCCGCTCCGAGATCTTGTTGTAAGTAGTCAGGGTAAGGAGTTTTTTGTGTGTTGCCAAGTACGACGATTCCCACATTGGCTTTTTTTAGAGAGCCTGCATAAGGGCTATATTTTGATAAGGCTTCTAGGTTTTCTTTTCCGCGTACAACAATGAATTCCCATGGTTGTCCATTACAGGCTGAGGGAGCTTGCATGGCTGCTTGGAGAATTTTTTCTACTTTTTCTTGTTCTACTTCTTTGTCCAGAAAGTGTCGTATACTGCGTCTTGTAAATATTGCGTTCATAAAGTCCTCTATTTTGTTTGACAAAATTCTATTCTTTCTCCACCGGCACCCTTAATGAAGAAATAATACATACCATTTTCAAATAAAAAGTCCGCAAAGCCGATTTCTCCGAGCAACATATCGGGGTTAATATTTTTAAAATATTCGTAATCTGCTTCAATATCATCGGAAACGTAAGCGATATGATCCAAAGTAGCTTGAGAAATACTTGCGTTTTCCATAAGTTCGTAGGTTAAAGTGCCGTCACTGATAAAAACAAAATCCATGTCGCCTTTTTTGTATTGCTCGACAACTTTAAAATTAAGCACTTTGGTATAAAAATCAAGTGCCTTGGCTAAATTGGGTACGGTAACATTTAAATGATGAATGGGTCTTTGAAAAAAGGACATGAATCCTCCTGTTGTTTTGTATATATTTTTGTGGCAAGTGTTAGTTTTGAATTTGCTCTGTACTTTTTGTCATTCTATACATTTTATGTTGATTTTGAAAAAAAATAAACTTTTTTATATTAAAGCTTTTTGAGGAAAGGGGGAGGGTTTTCCCCCTCCCAACTGTAAATTAGCTTTTATACGCTCATGGCTTCGCTTTTTATTTTTGTGGTATTGTATTTGTAGCAAAGCACAAAAACAGGGATAGAGGCCACGGTTCCCATGAGGAAGGGGGGGAGGCTTGCCATGGTGCCTTGGAGAAGAACGGCGTCGATGATTTTGGTAGAAGGAGCAATAGCCAAATACCAGAATACACACACGCCAAAGCCTGTCAACGCGCTATACCAAGCCGCCGCAGCGTGGGAAATTTTGAATTTTACAAGGGCGATATAAGGTACCATTGCGGTGGCTCCGATAACGCTCCAAGCGGTGGTGCACAAGAGTGCGATGAGTTGTCCGTCCATATTGGCCGCCATAGCGCTGACCACAACGCAAAGCACGATACCTATAAACCAAGAAGTTTTGGCAGCAGGTTTGCCTGTGGTGTCTTCCACAAAGGAGGACGAGGCGATGTGGTAAAGAGCGGTGGTTGTGGAAAGGGAGGCAGAGATAACCGCTAAAATAAAGAGCTGTTGACCCAATTCAGGCAAGAGCATGTCGGTGAGTGTGGCTACAACTTGGTCCGGGTGGGAGATATTAGGTAAAATGAGGCGTGAAAGCGCTGCAATATAGAACATACCTGCAACAAGGATAAAGATAATAACCGTTGCGATAATGGCGGTTCTTTTCAAGTCTTTTTTATTGGAAAGAGCAAAGTGGCGTTGGATCATTTGTGGTTGTGCCCATGTTGCCACAGACATAACAAGTACAAGGGAGATAACAAACCAACCCTGACTGCCTGAAGAAAGGCTTACAAAACCATTGTTTGCTCTTTCTGTGGGTTCAAGCGCCGCAAGAGCGTGGTAGCCATCGATGGGGCCGCCGACTTTTGTGAGTACGGCATACATAAGAAGCACGATACCAAGAAGCATAACGCCCCCTTGCATAGCTTCTGTATAAAGTACACCTCGAAGACCGCCAAACCAAACCAGAAAGCCCACAAAAATTGCAATTCCCCAGATAAGGTGATCTACTTCGACAGGGAAGGTGGCAGCAAGCATAACTGCTGCGCCTTTGATAACACCGGAAGCGTAAACAGAAAGGAAAAGAGCAAAAACAACACCTAAAAACACGCGTAAAGCTTTACAGTTGTGCCCAAGGCTTATGAGATGAGCAGGAGTTCTTGCTTTTAAATCTTTTTGTAATTCTTTGGTATCCCATGCGAAATACATGTATACAAAATATGTTCCGAGAAAAGCAACCCCAAAGCCTACTAAGGTAATTTGTACACCATATAGGTAGGCAAGTCCCGCAAAACCGATGAGAGCAACAGCAGAAACATAGGTTGCCACATAAGCAAAGGCTTGTACCATAAAACCGACGGTGCCGGATGTGGTGACGTCATATCCTCTGCCTTTACGTGCAAGCCACACAAAAACTACAATGTACACAGCCCAAATAAGAAGGTCGTAAAGCATTCTTTTTTCCTTGTAATAACAGGTTAAAACAAAAAGGCCACTTCCTACACGGAAGTGGCTCTACAAATTTCTATACCTTAGATAATACTATAGATTCCTTTCCCGTGTAGAAACACAGAGGCTAAAGAAGCTAAAGCTAAAGAAAAAGTTGTTGTAATTTGCCATGAAATTAATTCTCTTTTATTATCGTTAAGTTTATGAACGCACTATATCCACACAATGTATGCTTTGTCAAGTATTAAATGTGTGGATGTGAAAAGTTGCACGAGTTTGTTGAGCGTGTTTTTTTTATTAAAATGCTTGTAGAATGTAAAAAGACAGGTTTTTACATCCTAAATATAGTAAAAACTGATTTTTATATGAAATTTATTTATTTCAAAAAATTTAAAAAAGTTTAGCAAGGAAAGGGGGAGATCTCGAGAGGGGGAAAACCTAGCCTTTTCAAAGGCGTGGTTTTCCCCCTCTCGAAAAATCAACCAAACTCACCTCTAAAACTAAACTCTACAAAATCTGAATTTTGGTTTCGGTGTTGTCGGCCATATCGATAACATGCACGGCACAGGCGATGCAGGGGTCGAAGGCGTGTACGCTTCTGAGCACTTCGACGGGGCGTTTGGGGTCAATAATGGGAGTGCCGATAAGGGCGCTTTCTACGGGGCCCGGCCTGTCTTGGAGATCACGAGGGCCAAAGTTCCAAGTGGAGGGAACAACTAATTGGAAATTACTGATAAGTCCTTCGTTGATTTGCATCCAGTGTGAAAGCCCGCCACGCGGTGCGGTGAGATAGCCGACACCTTGAGCATATTCGGGTACTTCTACATCTTCACAGATTTGGTTGTCACCATTTGCGAGGTTTGAGAGGAGGTCGAGATACATATTTTTGACGTGTTCACCTACGGTGAGGCATTGTACGGCACGGGCGATGGTTCTGCCAAGTACGGAGTACATTTGATCTATTTCCATGTCTAAACTTTTAAGCATGAAATCCATGTTCTTGCGTACATCTTCGTGACCTTGAGCGTAGGAAACCATCATTTGTGCTAAGGGGCCTGTTTCCACGACTTGGTTATTATAACGCGGAGCTTTCATCCAAGAATATTGTTCGTAGTCTCCCATTTTGGTAAAGGCGGGTTCTGTGTCGCCATAGGCGGGGGAGCTTACGGTTTTTCCTTTATACCAGCTGTGGTGAATATGTTCTGCTATTTTTTCAGGCTCAAATTTGTGTACACGTGATAAGTCTTTATTATAGATAACGCCGGGGCGTAGCCAACGGTTCTCCAAATTTCTTTCATTTTGCGGTTGGGGAAATTCACCGAAGGCCAAAAGATTGCTGACATCACCATAACGTGACCAATCTTTATATTTGTCGCTGATAAGAAGAATATCGGGGATAAGGATATGCCTGATAAAGTCGAGGGTTTCTTCGTATAAACTATAGAATAACTGCATACTGTCAGGATTGAGGAAGTCGTAACAGGTTACTCCGCCTGCGATGAGAAATTGGGTATGGGGATTTTTTGCGCCGATTATGGCCATGGCTTGAGCTGTTTTTACTTGAAGGCGCAAGGCTTTTAAATAGTGAGTAACAAGAACAAGGTTTTCTTCGGGGGAAAGATAATAGGCAGGGTGTCCGCCGATGGAGTAAGCGCCCGCAAACGGCCCCATTTGCTTACTGCTGATAAGTTTTTGGATTTTATCTTGAGTTTCTTGGAAATCTTCTCTTGCGTAAGGGCTTTCAGAAAGTTGCTGAGCAAGCTCACAGGCTTTGGAAAGATCGGCATCAACAACAGTTGAAATATCTATAAAATCAAGGCCGTGTAAGTGGTAAAAATGCACAAGGTGGTCATGCATAAACTGCACTCCAAGCACAAGATTTCTGATATGGGTGGCATTTGTGGGGATTTCAATACCCATGGCATCTTCAAGAGCTCGCACGGAGCAAAGGGCATGGGTGTAAGTGCAAACGCCACAGGTTCTTTGGGTAAAATGTTGGGCATCTCTCGGATCTC